>DASRZO010000453.1:0-6231 GCA_035686405.1 Pseudomonadales bacterium
CGGCAGCCCGTTCATCCGCGCGACGCGGCCGGTCGGTGCGCACTACGACTACGACGTCGACAGCCTGATGGGCGCGCTGCACTACGACGTGCGCTATGCCCTCACCGACGACTTCGCAGTGGTGCAGAGCGCGCGCCTCGAATACCTCGGCTACGACTACACGAACCACATGCTCGACGGGAATACGCGCGACGATGGTACGCCGTGTCCGATCGCGGCGTGTTTGTACACGCGGCCGTCCGACCGCAACGACTCGTATACCAACGTCGCCGCGCGGATCGGCGCCGAGTGGACGGTGAATCCGCAGACGACGCTGTACGCGCTCGCGAGCAACGGGTTCCGGCCGCCGCAAGCGACGGAGCTCTATCGGTTGCAGAGCGGCCAGACGACCGCCGATCTGAAGAGCGAGGAAGTCGTCTCCTACGAAGTCGGCGGCCGCGGCAAAGCGGAACCGTTCGGCACCACGCTCGACTATTCGACGGCGCTATACGTCGAGCGCAGCACGCACGTGATCCTGCGCGATGCGGACGGTTACAACGTCAGCAACGGCAAGATCGACGGCCAAGGCATCGAGTTCGATCTGACGTGGACGCCGTTCGCGACGCATCAACTGTCGGTGGTCGGCGCGTATTCGAAATTCACGTATGCCTTCGACGGCGGCGCGACCGGCGGCGAGATCATCAAGGACGGCCACGACGTCGATACGTCGCCGCATTGGCTCGGCAGCGCGCATTGGCGCTGGGAGCCGATCGCGGGCGTCGTCAGCGAAGTGGAGATGGTGTACCAGGGCGAATACAACCTCGACGCCGCGAGCACCGCGAAATACGACGGCTTCACGCTGTGGAATTGGCGCGGAGAATGGCAGATCGACCCGCATTGGCGAGTATTCTCGCGGGTCATGAACATCGCCGACATCCGCTATGCCGACCGCGCGGACATCGCATTCGGCAGTTATCGGTATTTTCCGGGTGCGCCGCGGCAGGTGTTCGTCGGGGTGGAGATGAGTTTGGGAGATTGGCGATGAAGTGGTTGCGGCGAACTCTGATCGGCCTCGGCGCGGTCGTGGTGCTCGGCGGCGCGGCGTTGTGGGCCTGGTTGCCGCCCGTGGACATCCCCTTGAAGGGCATGTTGGCGAATCGGTTTCCGAAATTGTTCGCGATGCCGACCGCCGATGCGGCGACGGTGAAGTCGCGCCTCGTGGTACCGGCCGGATACGGCATCACGCTGTTCGCTCGCGACGTGCCCGACGCCCGGATGGTGCGCGTGACGCCGGCCGGCGACCTCGTGGTCGCGTCGCCCGGCAAAGGCCGCGTGTGGTGGTTCTCCAAAGCGCTGAACGCCG
Source organism: Pseudomonadales bacterium (assembly GCA_035686405.1). GTDB lineage: Bacteria > Pseudomonadota > Gammaproteobacteria > Pseudomonadales > Azotimanducaceae > DATJGR01. The sequence continues at coordinate 1,343 of DASRZO010000453.1, forward strand.
ACGGGCAGTCGGCCGAACGCCGCGTGTTGCTCGACGGTCTCGACGGCCCGAACGGGCTCGATTTCCACGACGGATACCTGTACGTCGCGGAGCAAGACAAGGTGGGCCGCGTGAAGTTCGACGCCGCGGGCCGCGTCGATGGCCGCTACGCGATCGTGATCGACGGCCTGCCGTCGGGCGGCAACCATTGGAAGAAGACGATCCGTTTCGGTCCCGACGGCTTGCTGTATCTGAACATCGGCTCGTCGTGCAACGTGTGCCTCGAGAAGGACAAACGCCGCGCGGCGATGCTGCGCTTCACCCCGGACGGCAAGTTCGTCGACGTGTATGCGACGGGCTTACGCAACGCCGCCGGTCTCGATTGGAACGGCGCCGGTACGTTGTATGCGACCGACAACGGCCGCGATCTGCTCGGCGACGATTTCCCGCCGTGCGAGTTGAACGAAATCCGCCAAGGCGGCTTCTACGGTTGGCCGTTCGCGAACGGCGATCGCGTGCCCGATCCCGATCTCGGCGCCGGCCGCGAAGCGGTGATCGCCGCTTCGATTCCGCCGGCGTTCGCGTTCCGCCCGCACAACGCGCCGTTGGGAATCGTGTTCCTGAAGAGCGACGCGCAACCGGCCGACTATCGCGGCGATGCGCTGGTCGCGCTGCACGGTTCGTGGAATCGCAGCAAGAAGGATGGCTACAAGGTCGTCGCGCTGCATTGGAGTGCCGACGGTTCCATTCAGTCGCGCGACTTCGTCACCGGTTTCCTCGTCGATGAAAACGTCATCGGCCGGCCGGCCGAGGTGACCGAGGACGGCGCCGGCACGATCTATGTCTCCGACGACTACGCGAACGCGATCTATCGCATCGTGCCGGGCGGCACGCAGGCGCTGGAAATCGGCAAAGCCGAACCGGTTCACGCGACCGACGCCGCGGCGGCCGATCCGAAGCTGGTCGCACGCGGTGCGACGGCGTTCGGGCAGCGCGGCTGTCAGCAATGTCACGCGCTCGAAGGCGACGGCAAAGACGGGCGCGTCGTTCTCGCGAATCTCAAAGGTCGTTACGACACGTCGACGTTGATCGACTATCTCGCGAAGCCGCGTCAGCCGATGCCGCCGGTCGACGACGCCGACGCGCGCCAAGCGCTCGCGGCGTTCCTGCTCGATCGTCCGCCGTTGCGCACCGCGAACCCACAGCAGACCGCATCGTGAACCGCTCCGAGATCGGTCACCGCAAGCCGACGGTGAACACCGAAGTCACGCCGTACGGCACGCTCGATCTCCTGTCGCAGCTCGAAGTGCGGCATCTGCGCGAGACCGCCGACTCGCGCACGCTGGAACTGTTTCGCCGCTGCGCGCTCGCGGTGCTGAACACCGGAGACGAGTCGGACGACGCCGCGGCGATCTTCGACGCGTACCACGACTTCAGCATCGAGATCGTGCAGCGCACGCGTGGCGTGAAGCTGAAGATCGCGAATGCGCCGGCGGGGGCATTCGTCGACGGGCGCATCATCGAAGGCATCCGCCAGCACCTCTTCGCGGTGTTGCGCGATCTGCTGTACATCGGCACCGAAATCGAAACCAACCGTCGCTTCGACATGAACTCGAGCGCCGGCATCACCGACGCGGTGTTCCACATCCTGAAACAAGCGCGCGCGTTGGTGCCCGACGCGCGGCCGAACTTGGTCGTGTGTTGGGGCGGCCACTCGATTTCGCGCGGCGAGTACGAGTACACGAAAGAAGTCGGTTATCACCTCGGGCTGCGCGGTCTCGACATCTGCACCGGCTGCGGGCCGGGCGCCATGAAGGGACCGATGAAAGGCGCAGCGATCGGCCACGTGAAGCAGCGCAAATCGGACGCGCGCTACATCGGCCTGACCGAGCCCGGCATCATCGCGGCGGAACCGCCCAACCCGATGGTCAACAACCTCGTCGTGCTGCCGGACATCGAGAAACGCCTCGAAGCGTTCGTGCGGATGGGCCACGGCATCGTCGTATTCCCCGGCGGCGTCGGTACCGCCGAGGAAGTGCTGTATCTGCTGGGCCTCTTGATGGATCCGGTGAACGCCGCGCAGAAGTACCCGGTCGTGTTCACCGGGCCTGCGTCGGCGGCCGCGTATTTCGAAAGCCTCGATCAGCTCCTCACGTCGACGCTCGGCGAACAGGTGCGGCGCCTCTACAAGATCGTTGTCGACGACGCGCAGGGCGCGGCGCAGTGGATCGGCCGCCGGATTCGCAAGGTGCAAGGACAACGCCGGACGACGGGCGATGCGTACTACTTCAACTGGCTGCTGAACGTGCCGCTCGCGTTCCAACGGCCGTTCCAAGTGACGCACGACAGCGTCGCGACGCTGCGGCTCACGCGCGACATGGAGCCGCACGAACTCGCGGTGAATCTGCGCCGCGCCTTTTCGGCGATCGTCACCGGCAACGTGAAGGACCACGGCATCCGCATGATCCGCGAGCGCGGGCCGTTCGTGCTGCACGGCGATCGCGACATCATCGACGTGTTGGACAAGGTGCTCGGCGAATTCGTCACGCAAGGCCGCATGAAGTTGCCCGGCGCGCGCTACGAGTGTTGCTACCGGCTCGCCGCGGACTGATCGACAGCGCGGCGCCACTTCTGGCTCAATCACTCGCCCGACTCGGGTGGGTATCGCGATGACACGACCCAGGTGGCTCGCGCAGGCGGTCTTCTATCAGATCGACGTGCCGAGCTTCCATGACGCGAACGGCGACGGGATCGGCGATCTCGACGGGGTCGCCGCGAAGCTCGATGACCTCGCCGATCTCGGCGTCAACGCACTCTCGCTCGGGCCGTCGCTACTCGAAACGGGCGACGGCGACGGCGATCGCCTGCGTTTCGATACGCGCTGCGGCAACGCGGCGGCGTTCGATGCGTTGCTCGACGCCGCGCACGCCCGCGACATCCGCGTCTGCGTCGAATGGAGCGCGCCGGCGCCGCACGAGCGCTTCGGTGCACGGACGCCGGTCCCGCGCGAAGCGCTGCAGCACGCCCTGCGGCTTTGGTTCGAGCGCGGCGTCGACGCGGTGCGGGTCGCCGGCGCCGACGCCGTGGTGGCGACCGATCCGTACAAGGTGGAACTGCGTACGCTGTGGCGCGAGCTGCGCGACTGGCTCGATGCGACGTATCGCGACCGTGCATTGATTGCCGAATTCGGCCATCCGGAGATCGCGATCGACGCCGGCTTCGACGTCGACGTCGCGCGGACGAACGATGCGACCGGTTGGCAGACGCTGCTGTTCGGACCGGAGACGTTTCCGATCGTGCGCGGCGAGGCGTATTTCGATTCGGCGGGCCGCGGCGATTTCCGGCGCTTCTTCGAACCGTTCGAGTTCCAACGGCGCCGGATCGGCGATGGCGCGATCGGCATGCCGTCGTCGACGCGCGACGTCGGGCGCATTCGGCAGGGGCGCGATCCGGACGATCTGAAGGTGCTCTTCACGTTCCTGCTGACGTGGCCGCACGTGCCGTTCGTTCGCTACGGCGACGAGATCGGCATGCGCGACGTGCCGCCGCCAACGAATCGACCGGGGGGTGCTGCGGCCGGTTCGCGCACGGCGATGCAGTGGGACGATTCGCCGGCCGCCGGGTTCACGCGCGGGGCGCCGAGCGTTCCGCTCGATCCCGCTGCGGACCGGCCGACGGTCGCCGCGTTGCGGGCGCAGCGCGAGTCGTTGTGGCATCACGTGGAGCGGCTCGTCTATCTGCGGATCACCGAGTCCGACCTCGCCGTCGACGCGGCGCTGACGCCGCTCGGCGCGCCCGACGGTCATCCGCTCGTCTATCGGCGCGGCGCGAACCTGATCGTCGCACTGAATCCGGGGCTGGCGAGCCATGTGGTCGCGCTGCCGCCGCTCGGCGATGCGGCGCCGGTGTTCGAACGCCATTGTCACGTCTCGCACGGCGCGGACGGCTGGCAGTTGAAGATCGGCAGCCGCGGCTACGGCGTCTTCACGGTGCGCTGACGGATTCGTCGGGTCGCGGTAGCATCGAGCGCATGTCCGAGCCGAGCCGTCGTTCGATCGTCGTCTGGTGCGCAATCTTCGCGATCGTACTGGTCTGGTCGTACGTCGACCCGAAAGACCGCTTCACGTGGTGGCTGGAATCGGCGCCGGCGCTGATCGCGATCGTCATCCTCGGCGCGACGATGCAGCGCTTCCCGCTCACGCCGCTCGTCTATTGGCTGATCCTCGCGCATTCGATCGTGTTGATGATCGGCGGCCACTACACCTACGCCGAAGTGCCGTTGTTCGACTGGCTGAAGGAACCGCTCGGCTGGACCCGCAACAACTACGACAAGGTGGGCCACTTCGTGCAGGGCTTCGTGCCGGCGCTGGTCGCCCGCGAACTGTTGTTGCGCAAGACGCGGCTCGTGCCCGGCGGCTGGCTGAACGTGATCGTCGTCAGCGTGTGCCTCGCGATCAGCGCGCTGTACGAGCTGATCGAATGGCAGGTCGCGGTCGGCACCGGCGAGGCGGCCGATGCGTTTCTCGGCACGCAGGGCGATCCGTGGGACACGCAGAAGGACATGGCGACGGCGCTGATCGGGGCGATCGTCGCCGTGGCCGTGCTGGCGCGAGTTCACGATCGGCAGCTGGCAGCGCTGAAATTGCGAACAGCGGCACGAGAAGCGTGATCTAGGCATCGCCGTACGCAGCGGGCGCCGTACGAACCGGAAAGCCCCGCTATAATGCGCGCGGCTTCACGGACGGCCACACCAATTGCAGGCATCAAAGGCGAGCGCTGCGCTGCTGACGGCGACGGGACTGCGCTGTGAGCGGGACGGTCGCGTGCTGTTCGACAATCTCGATCTCGAGGTGCGCGAAGGCGACGTCGTCGAGCTCACCGGTCCGAACGGCAGCGGCAAAACGACGTTG
>DASRZO010000454.1:0-5381 GCA_035686405.1 Pseudomonadales bacterium
CGCGTGTACAAGAACTACGATCCCCGCGCAAAGGTGATGCAGGAGACCTGCAAAGAGGTCCTCGAAGAACTCGGCATCGGCAACGACCCGCTACTGCAGATCGCGCAACGCCTCGAGAAGATCGCGCTCGAGGACGATTACTTCATCGAGAAGCGACTGTATCCGAACGTCGACTTCTACTCGGGCATCATCCTGAAGGCGATCGGCATTCCGACCGAGATGTTCACGGTGATCTTCGCCACGGGTCGCACGCCGGGCTGGATCGCTCACTGGTGCGAAATGGTCAGCGGCAAATACAAGATCGGCCGCCCGCGCCAGCTCTACACCGGGCCGACGCGCCGCGATTTCATCGCCGTCAACAGACGCTGAAGCGTCGATCGACGCACTGCGACGCGATCGTCAGCGGCGCAAGCGTTCGACCAGGCTCGACGTATCCATGCGGCCGCCCCCGAACGCCTGCACGTCGGCGTAGAACTGATCGACCAACGCCGTCAGCGGTAGCCGCGCGCCGATACGCCGGCCGGTGGCCAGCGTCATGCCGAGGTCTTTCCGCATCCAATCGACCGCGAAACCGAAATCGAACTCGCGCTTCGCCATGGTCGGCGAGCGATTCTCCATCTGCCACGATTGCGCCGCGCCTTTCGAAATGACGTCGATCACCGCGAGCACGTCGAGCCCCGCCCGCTCGGCAAAGTGAATGCCTTCCGAAAGCCCCTGCAAAACGCCGGCGATGCAGATCTGATTGACCATCTTCGTCAGCTGGCCGCTGCCGCAAGGCCCCATCAATTTCGCCGCACGCGCATAGGTCTTCAGCACCGCTTCGACCGAATCGAAGGTCGCCGGCTCGCCCCCCACCATGATTGTCAGTTGACCGCGCTGCGCACCGGCTTGCCCGCCCGACACCGGCGCGTCGAGAAATCCGGCGCCGCGAGCGCGGGCGATCGAATCCAGTTCGCGCGCCAGTTCGGCCGACGCAGTCGTGTGATCGACGAGGACCGCGCCGCGTCGCAGCGTCGCCGCGACGCCGGCTGCACCGTTGACGACGCTGCGCACATCGTCGTCGTTGCCGACGCACATGAAGACGATGTCGGTATCCCGCGCCGCGGCGGCCGGTGAATCGCACACGTCGCCGGCGTACTCCTTGGCCCAGGCTTCGGCGCGCGCACGATTTCGGTTGAAGACTCGCGTTCGATAGCCGGCTCGCGACAGATGCCCCGCCATCGGGTAGCCCATCACGCCCAAACCGACGAACGCGACGCTGGTATCACTCGGCTGCGACATCGCTTCCTTCCGCTCTGATGAAATCAGAGCGGATTACACACCAAGCGGTGCGCCGATACGAAGGGGGATCAGCCGAGGATCGCGTCCCGCGTGAAACCTTCGTCGGTCAACATCGTGCGCAATTCCTTCAGCGCCTCGACTTGGATCTGGCGGACGCGCTCGCGCGTCAGACCGATCTCGCGACCCACTTCCTCGAGCGTCGCCATGTCGTGGCCGCGCAAGCCGAAGCGCCGACAGACGACGTCTCGCGATTTCTCGGGCAGATCGCCGAGCCAGACGTCGACGCGCGCCTTCAATCGCGACGATTGCAGCAGCTCCGACGGATCGATGGCGGTGTCGTCCTCGAACGTGTCCCACGCGCCGCGTTCCGGCTCGAGCGTAGAGATCTCGGTGCAGCTGATGTCGTCGGCGAGATCGAGCAACCGCCGTACGTCGTCGACCGGCAAATCGAGCAGCGTCGCGACGTCTTCCGCGGTCGGCTCGCGATCGAGCTTCTGTGCGAGCTCGCGTTGCGCGCGCAGGTACGTGTTCAGTTCCTTCGCGATGTGGATCGGCAGACGGATCGTCTTTGCCTGGTTCATCAAGCCGCGTTCGACGGCCTGACGGATCCACCACGTCGCATACGTCGAGAAGCGAAAGCCCTTCTCCGGATCGAATTTCTCGACCGCGCGAATCAGGCCGAGGTTGCCCTCCTCGATCAGATCGAGCAGCGGCAGGCCGCGATTCAGATAGCGGCGCGCGATTTTGACGACGAGGCGCAGGTTGCTCTCGATCATCTGCGCGCGTGCGGCCATGTCGCCGCGTTGGACCCGCCGCGCCACTTCGGCCTCGTCCGCGGCGGTCAGCAGTTTCGAGCCGCCGATCTCGGACAGGTACATCTCCGTGGCGTCGCCGATCCCGCGGCTCGTCGGCGCAATGCCGGAGCGCGCGGTGCGCTTCGCGGCACGGCGTCGCGCCGCCTTCGGCGGCATCGCTGCATGCTCGTCGTGATCGTCGTCGTTCTCGTAGTCGTCGATGATTCGAAAGCCGACCATCTCGCCATCCATGGCTTCGTCGGCGACGCTGACGTCATATTCCGCGTACATTCGTATCTCCCCGTTGCACCGTTTCCGTTTCGGTCAATCCACACACCGCGAGCAGCTCGTCGGTGCCGAAGGGTTTCTTCAGCAGACGTTCCGCGCCCGCGGTAATGACTCGTTGTTCCAGCTCACGCGTGTGATGGCCCGTCATCGCGATGACGCGCGCGCCACGCGACGTCTCGTCCGATTTGATCGCCCGACACACGTCGACCCCATCCATACCCGGCATCATGATGTCGAGCAGCACCAGCGTCGGTTTGAAGCGCAGCACTTGCCGGCCGGCCTCGAACCCGTCGTAGGCGAACGCAACCTCGATGTGCGGATACTTCTGTTTGAAAAGGGCGACCAACATGCCGTTGAACTGGCGGTCGTCGTCGACGATCAGCACGCGGTTGCCCGGCGGCGTATCGAAGCCCTCCGGCAGCGTCATGGCCATCCGGTGGGCGAAGTCGATGACCGCCTCGCGGGTGAAGCGGCGATGACCACCCGGTGTCGTCCGCGCCTCGATCAGACCCTTCTGGGCCCACTGGCGCACCGTGACCGGAGACACCGCGAGGAGCTCCGCGACTTCGGTCGGGGTCAGTACTTCGTTCGCCATCGGTCGCCTATCGCCTGGTCAGATCCACGGTCTTTGCTACGCTGGAACCCGTAATCGATTTAATCGCCTAAAACGATTGAATCGATTAGTTGAGCGCACTCTAATCGATTCAATCGAATCGAGTCAATACCGAGTTGGAATAACGTCGGAGGCGCTCATTCCGGCGGGCTGCTCCACGGCCGGCTGCCTAGACGCACTGATTCGCAGGGCCGCGGCGCGCCGAGCCGGGCGGCCGATATCGGTTCCTTTGGGGGAATCACGCGGGCGCGGTGATTACGCCGTCTTCGCCGCCGGTGCCAAACCCAACTCGTCGATGCTCTGCTGGCGCATCACGAACTTCTGGATCTTGCCGGTCACCGTCATCGGGAAAGCGTCGACGAACTTCACGTAGCGCGGCACCTTGTACCGGGCGATCTGACCTTGGCAGAACGCTTTGACGTCCGCTTCGTTCAGCGCCTCGCCTTCCTTCACCTGAATCCATGCCATCAGCTCTTCGCCGAACTTCGCATCGGGCACGCCGATCACTTGCACCTCTTTGATCTTCGGGTGCCGGTAGAGGAACTCCTCGATCTCGCGCGGATACACGTTCTCGCCGCCGCGAATGATCATGTCCTTGATGCGTCCGGTGATGTTCACGTAGCCGTCTTCGTCCATCACCGCTAGATCGCCCGTGTGCATCCAACGGCCGGAATCGATCGACGCCTTCGTCGCCGCTTCGTTGTTCCAGTACCCGAGCATCACGCTGTAGCCGCGCGTGCAGAACTCGCCCAACGTGCCGCGCGGCACGGTTTTGCCCGTGTCGGGATCGATCACTTTGATTTCGACGTGCGGATGCACTTGACCGACGGTACTGACTTGTTTTTCGAGGGGCGTGCCGATGCGCGTTTGCGTCGACACCGGACTCGTCTCGGTCATGCCGTAGCAGATCCCAACTTCGCGCATGTGCATCAACGATTGCACCTTGCGCATCACCTCGACCGGGCACGGCGCGCCAGCCATCACGCCGGTGCGCAAAGTCTTCAGATCGAATTCGCCGAAGTTCGGCAGCGCGAGTTCGGCGATGAACATCGTCGGCACGCCGAAGAGCGCCGTCGCGCGTTCCTCCGCAACCGCACGCAGCACCGCCTCGGCGTCGAACGCCTGCTCCGGATAGATCATCGTTGCACCGTGGCTGACACAGCCGAGGTTGCCCATCACCATGCCGAAGCAGTGATACAGCGGCACCGGAATCACCAGGCGGTCGCGGTCGCTGAAATTCATCAGCCGCGCGACGAAGTAGCCGTTGTTCAGAATGTTGTGGTGCGACAGCGTCGCGCCCTTCGGAAAACCGGTCGTACCGCTCGTGTACTGAATGTTGATCGGATCGTCGAATCCGAGACTCGCCTGCCGCTGCGCCAGCGCCTCCGCAGATACCTCGTGCGCGCGTGCGAGCACATCGGCCCACGTCAGCATGCCGGGCCGCGCGCTGCCGAGCGTGACGACGACCTTCAGCTCCGGCAGCCGCGCCAAACGCAGCGCGCCCGGCGTCCCTTTACGAATGTCCGGCGCGACGCTCTCCAAGATTTCGTTGTAGTTCGTCGTCTTGAACGCGTCGGTGAGCACCAGATATCTGCAGCCCGATTGGTTGAGTGCGTACTCGAGTTCCGCCGCCTGATAGCTCGGATTCACGTTGACGAGAATGGCGCCGATCTTGCTCGTCGCAAATTGCGTCAGCGTCCACTCCGAACGGTTCGTCGACCACATTCCGACGCGCGCGCCGCGTTCGACACCGAGCGCCATCAGGGCCCGCGCCAATTCGTCGACACGACGGCCGAACTCCGCGTATGTCCAGCGCACGTTCTGATGCCGCACCACCAGAGCCTCGTTGGTCGGAAACCGAGCGACGGTCCGATCGAGCAGATCGCCGATCGTGATGCCGAGCAGCCCGGCGTCGGCCGGCCCCGATGAATAGCTCAACGCCGCGTGCATGTGTGCCCCGAGAACCGATGTCGTCGGGATACTACCTTCGCGTTTTCGGCGTTGCGAGTAGACTACGTCGGTCTGCGAAACCCAGAGATTCACGCATGCCGGCCCGCGCGCGTCTGCCGAGCGTCGACCGAATCCTCCGCCACGCGGCGCTCGCCGAGGTGATCGCGCAGTTCGGCCTGCAGCTGGTCAAGGACGCCGTGCGCGAGTTACAGACCGACATTCGCTCGAACGGCGCGGCGCCCGATTGGGCGCTCGCCGAGTCCGCTTACGGCGAACACGTGCGACAGCGCCTCAATGGACGCGTTGGGCCCGGACTGCGCCGCGTGTTCAACATGACGGGCACCGTCATCCACACGAATCTCGGCCGTGCGCAAATCAGTCGTGCGATGGCCGAAGCCGGCGTCGCTGCTGCGGTCGATCCGGTGACGCTCGAATACGACCTCGAGCAAGGCCGA
>DASRZO010000455.1:0-10002 GCA_035686405.1 Pseudomonadales bacterium
GCCGAGGTGATTCGCGACGGCGCGCGCATACGCCGTTTCGTCGTAGCGCTTCTGGTCGAAACCGACCGCGAACGTGTGGATCGGTCGAGCGCTGCGCTGCTGCATCAGCGCGACGATCAGCGACGAATCGATGCCGCCGGACAAGAACGCGCCGAGCGGAACGTCCGAATTCATGTGGCGCTCGACCGCGTCGCCGAGCAACGCTTCGAGACCTTCGAGCGCTTCCGCCGTGTCGACCTGCAGCGGGTTCGCCTGCGCTTCCGCGGCGACCGCAGCGGGGTCCCAATAGCTCGCGAGTTTCGGTTCGCCCCCCGGCACGACCGTTAGATATTCGCCGGGAAGTAGCTTCTGCAGCCCTCGGTAGATGCAGTACGGCGCCGGGACGTGGCCCCACCGCATGAACGCGTTCAAGCTGTCGTGGTCGATTGCGGGCGTCCAGCCGCGGTGTGCGCGCAGGCCCTTGAGCTCGGATGCGAATAGGAACAATTCGCCGAAGCGGCCCCAGAACAACGGCTTGATACCGATCCGATCGCGCGCGAGCGTCAACGTCTGCGTCGAGCGGTCCCACAACGCGAAGGCGAACATCCCGACGAGCTTGCGCAGCGGCGCCTCGATTCCCCACGCGGCGCACGCCTCGACCAGCACTTCGCTGTCGGAACGGCCGCGAAAGGCGTGGCCGAGGGCGTGCAGTTCGTCGCGCAGCTCGGTGTGGTTGTAGATCTCGCCGTTGTACGTCAGCACCCAGCGCTTGCACGCGGACATCATCGGTTGATGGCCGCTGGGCGTGACGTCGAGAATCGACAGGCGCCGATGCGCGAGCGCCACGCCGGCCGACGGATCGGTCCAGGCGCCGGCGTCGTCGGGACCGCGATGCCGCAGCGGCGCAGCCATCGCGGCGACCGTGTGCGCCCAATGTTCCGCGTCGTAACCGCGGCGGCTGTCGACGAATCCCGCGATCCCGCACATCGATCCGTCGCTCCTTGGCAAGGCATCCCCGTGTACAGAGGCGATGGAGACGCCGAATCTGTCGGCGTGCCGCGGCGGGCGTCGAAGTGTTCGACATCCGGAACCAACGGACGGACGAAGGGGCGCGGAAGCACGGGCAGGGCGGAAGCGGGCGGTGAGCGAAGGGCGCGGCAGGGGCGCCGACCGACGCCGAAGAAAAAGTCGAGCGCGGCGGAACTCGGCTACGGTCAGCGGGTCGAAGCGGCCCCGTTCAGCGTGTGGTGCGCTCGAAGCGGCGCTGCGTTTCCTTCGTGGCGCCGGGTCCCGGTTCCGCGCGCAGATCGCGGAACGACAGCGGCGTACCGTCGGCGTCCGTCACGCGCAGCCGCGGCACGCGGCGGCCGGTCTTGCGGTCGCGCATGATCAGCGGCTCGGCGCCGCGGCCGAAGACCCACTCGTCCGACCATTCGCGCAGCGCGGTCAGCACCGGCAACAGCGCTGCGCCTTTGTCGGTCAGTTGGTATTCGTAGCGCTCGCCGGCGCTGCCGACTTCGATGCGTTCGAGCACGCCGTGCTCGACCAAATGCTTGAGCCGCGCCGACAGAATGTTCTTCGCGATGCCGAGGCTGCGGGCGAATTCGCCGAAGCGGCGTACGCCGAGGAATGCGTCGCGCACGATCAGCAGCGTCCACCAGTCGCCGAGCGCTTCGAGCGCTTGGGCGACGCCGCAATTCATCGCGTCGAATCGTGTACGGCTCATGGCGGCCCTCAGTGGTTCCACCAGGGGCGGTCGGAGAACGACCGCATGTCGAGTTCGTGCGTCCACGTGGAGCGGTGTTGTTGCGCGACGTGCCAATACGTCTCGGCGATGCGCTCCGGCAGCATCAGACCGTCGTGCTCCATGCCGCGCGTCTCCCTGAGCTGCGCAAAGCGCTCCGGTCCGAGCATCTTGCCGAGCGTGTCCGGCGCGTCGACCGCGCCGTCGATCAAGATGTGTACGACGTGAATGCCCTTGGGCCCGAACTCGGCGTTCAGCGTCTGGCACAGCATGCGCCGGCCGCCCATCGCGGCCGCGTGCGAGTGTTGGCCTTTGTTGCCGCGCACCGCCGCCGTCGCCGACGTGACGAGGATCGTGCCGTGACCGCGCTCCTCCATCAGCGGGCACACGGTCGATGCGAGTCGGTACAGGCCGAACGTGCCGAGGCGCCAACCGGTCTCGAACGCCTTCGCCGACGTGTCCTTCAACGCGCGGTCGCCGATCTGCGCGCCGAGGTTGTAGACGGCGACGTCGATCGGCCCGATGTCCGCTTCGACCGCGGCGACGCGTTCCTCGATCGCGCCGTCGGCGACCGCGTTCAGCAGAAAGCCGCTCGCGCTGCCGCCGTCGCGCTCGATGTCGCCGACCATCCGCTCGAGGCCGTCCATATCGCTGCGCCGGCACAACACCGCGTGATAACCGCCGAGCGCGAAGCGTTTGGCGACGTTGCCGCCGATTCCGGCGCCGGCGCCGATGACCAAGCAGACGGGTTTCATGGTCGGTCTCCGTTGAAAGAGGTGGTTGCATCCTAAAACCATTTGGTTTTCTAATGCAACCGCGCGCACGGATCGGCCGGCGTCGGTACGAACTGCGGCGGATCACCACTACACGGAGTCGAAACCATGACCCAAGCGAAATCTACTCGGGACGTCGCGCTGATCGTCGGCGGCGGGCCCGGTATCAGCGCGAGCTGCGCGCGGCTGTTCGCGGCGGAAGGCATGCGGGTGGCGGTCGCCGCGCGCAACCCCGACAAGCCGGCAATGGCGGCGCTCGAAACCAAACACGGCGTGCGACGCTACGCGTGCGACGCGGCAGATCCGGCGTCCGTCGCCGCACTGTTCGAATCGGTGCGCAGCGATCTCGGCGCGCCGACGCTCGTCGTGCACAACATCGACGGCCGTGTGCCGGGGATTTTCCGCAAAGGGATCACCGAAGCCGATCCGGCGATGGCGCTCGATACGCTGCGCAACGGCGCGTTCAGCGCGTTTCTCGTCGGCCAGAATGCGGCGAAATCGATGCGTACGAACGCACCGAACGCGAACGGTGCGCGCGGCACGATCGTCTTCACGAACGCGAGCGCGTCGCTGAAGGGCTTTGCGCTCAGCGGCGCGTTCGCGATGACGTGCCATGCGAAGACCGGCCTCGCGCAGAGCATGGCGCGCGAGTTGATGCCGGAAGGCATCCACATCGTGAACGTGCCGATCGACGCCGCCATCGGTTGGACGCAAGAGGACGGTTCGCGCGCGCATCGCCTCGCCGGCACGACGGTCGACGACAACATGGCGGACCCCGACTACATCGCGCAGACGTATCTGCAACTGCACCGGCAGCACCGCTCGACTTGGGCGTTCGAGGTCGTACTGCGGCCGTGGGTCGAGAAGTGGTGAGAACAGTCGCGACCGGTGCGAGCGCCGCGTAGCGCTCGCACCGGTTCGACTCGAGCGCCGCTAGCGTTCAACGCCCAGCAGAATCTCGGCGACTTGAATCGCGTTCAGCGCGTTGCCTTTGCGCAAGTTGTCGCCGGACGCGAATAGCGACAGGCCGTTGGCGATGAACGGCACGGCGCGAATGCGTCCGACCAACACGTCGTCGATGCCGGCGGCTTGCAGCGGCGTCGGATAGATCTTCGACCAGGGCTCGTCGAGCACGCGCACACCGGAGAACCCTGCGAGCACGCTGCGCGCGTCCGCCGGCGCCGCGGGTTGCGCGAGACTCAGCGCGAGCGAAACGCTGTGACCGACCAACACCGGCACGCGCACTGCAGTCGCGTGCACCGCCATGTCCGGCGCGCGCAGGATCTTGCGCAGTTCCGCCTGCATCTTCTCTTCTTCGGTCGACGTGTCTTCGCCGGGCCGGAATTCCTCGCACTGCGGGAACAAGTTGAACGCCGAGACGTGCGGAAATTGTTCGGGCGCCGTCACGTCGAGCGGCCGGTGGCCGCGCAGCCCTTCGCTTTGACGCAGCGCTTGCGCCGACAGATCGAGGAACTCCGTCATCCCGTCGCGGCCTTTGCCGGAGATCGCCTGATACGACGAGCTGACGATGCTCTTCACGCCGAACGCACGATGCAGCGGCGCGACCGCCATCACCGCGACCGCGGTCGTGCAGTTCGGACCGGCGACGATGCCGTCGTGCGAACGCAGGTCTTCCGGATTGATCTCGGGCACCACCAACGGCACTGAGGGGTCTTGCCGGAAGCCGGACGATTGATCGACGACGATCGCGCCGGCAGCGACCATTCGCGGCGCCCATTCGCGCGCGAGCTGCGCCGACGTCGCGCTGATGACGAGATCGAGCCCGCCGAAGTTGCCGTCCTCGAGCGCCTCGACGCGGTAGTCGTGTCCCTTCCACCGCAGCGTCTGTCCGGCGGAGCGTTTCGACGCGAACAAACGCAGCGTTCCGACGGGGAACCGTCGCTCTTCGAGCACGCGCAGCGTCACCTCGCCGGTGACTCCGGTCGCGCCGCTGATGCCGATGTTGAAGTTCACGTGTGGTCTCCGCGTGATGCCGCGCGGTGGGTCCGCGACGGTGCCGGCTGTGCATTGTTGGAGTTCGGCGCGCGAACGCAAGCGACGCGGCGGCATCGTAACGATTCGAAAACGGAATGGATGGGCGGCGGTCGACGGTTGCCGGCGACTACCTCGGAGGTCGTCGAAACGCAGCGCCGCATCGCCTAACGTGGCGCCTGGTCCCAAGTGGAGATGGAATGGTGTCGGTGTTTCGTGCGTATCTGTTGCTCTTCTTCGTGTGCCTCGGCGGCTACACGTGGGTGGTCGGGGCGAACCACGGTTGGAATCTGTTGCCGCTGTTCTTCGCGGACATCGCCGCGATGACGTGGGCCGGCCAGTTCAACTTCGATTTCACCGGCTTTCTGTCGCTGTCCGCGCTGTGGCTTGCGTGGCGCCACCGCTTCTCCGCCGGCGGCATTGCCCTCGGCGTGCTGGGCTTCTTCGGCGGTATGGGCGTGTTGACGGTGTACTTGCTGGTGGCGAGCTTCGAAGCGGGCGGCGATCCGAAGATCCTGCTGTTGGGTCGGGCGCGAGCGAACGGTTGAACGACGCGCGGCCGCGCGGGCCGTGAGGCGAAGGCCGGCGGTACGCCGACCCTCGCCGCGCGATCAGGCGAACGTGAACCGGCCCTGGTCGATGACGACCTCGCCCCTCTGATTGGCCGTCTGGAACAGCGCCGACTTGCCGTCGACCCACATCGAGATCGTCAGCGCGTCGCCCGGAATCACCGGCTTCGAGAAGCGCGCGTCCATCGATTTGAACCGCTTCGGATCGCTGCCGCACAGCGCGTGCAGCAGCGCGCGGCCGGTGAAGCCGTACGTGCACAAGCCGTGCAGGATCGGCTTGTCGAAACCGCCGGCCTTCGCGAACGACGGGTCGGAGTGCAGTGGGTTGCGGTCGCCGGACAAGCGATACGTCAGCGCTTGGTCTTCGCGCGTCGCGTACGTCACTTGGTGATCGGGCTTGCGCGACGGGAACGCGATCTTCTCCGACGGCCCGCGATCGCCGCCCCAGCCGCCTTCGCCGCGGCAGAACAGCGACGAGCGCGTCTTCAACAGCGGCTTGCCGGTCGCGACGTTTGTCGACGTCGCCTCGAACTCGAGCACGGCGGCGTTGCCCTTGTCCCAAATGCCGACGACTTTGCCGACCGTTTCGATTTCACCGTCCGGCGGAATCTCGTCGAGGGTCTCGATGCCCTGCGTGCCGTGCACCATCAGGAACGGGTTGAACGAGCCGATCTTGTCCATCGGCATGCCGCCGGACGCGATGATCACCGCGAACGTCGGCAGTACGCGCTGCGGGACGTCCTTCGTGTTCTCGGTCGTGAACGCGAGTTCGCTGGTGCCCGCGCCGACGCCGACGGCGTACAGCAGCGCATCCTTCGACGTCCATTTGCGCCGGGTCGGCGTGCCGACGGAACCGACGGCCTTGGGATTGATCGGCATGATGACTCCTCTCTTTCGTTGTGGTGTTCGTGTCGGAGGCGAATTGAACCACACCTCGGATGGGAGCGGTCGGGGTCGGCGGCGGGAACGTCGACCTGCTGAATCGATGGACCGATCGAACGGTTCTTACCGGAACTGTTCGATCGTGTCGGCGGCGCCGGTCTTCGAAAGTACGGGTTGAAGAGAATTTGGTGACCGCGTCCGGCGCGGCGTAGCATCGAACGCATGCCGAGTACCCGTCCGCCCGTCGACTACATCGAGCGCACCCGCGCGCAATACGACGCGCTCGGATATCCGCCGTATCAGTGGGTTCACAGCACGACGCCGCCGCCGTGGGCCGAACTCGAGAAGCCACTGGCCGAGTGTCGCGTCGGCTTGATCGGTTCCGGCGGTATCTACCAAGTCGGCCAAGTCGCGTTCCACTACAAGGACGACTTCAGTTTTCGCATCGTCGACACGCGCGCGCCGACGTCGCAGTTGCGTGCGACGCACTTCGCGTACGACCTCACCGACGCGCGCAGCGACCCGAACGTCGTCTTCCCGGTCGATACGCTGAACGATCTCGTCGCCGAACGGTTCATCGGCGAGCTCGCGGAGCACGCGTACGCGTTCATGGGCGGCATCTATTCGACGCGCAAAGTGCGCGACACGCTGGCGCCGGCGCTCGCCGAGCGCGCGATACGCGACGAAGTCGACGTCGTCTTGTTGGTGCCCGTCTGACCCGTTTGCCATCAGTCCGTGGGACTGATCGCACGGGAGATCGAAGGTCGCGGCATACCGACGGTATCCATGACGAGCGCGCTGTCGATCACGCGCGCCGCGAACCCGCCGCGCGCGGCGTTTCTCGACTTTCCGCTCGGTCACACCGTCGGTAAGCCGCACCAACGCGAATTGAACCGTTCGATCGTTCGCGACGGCTTGCGCGCGTTCGAAACGCTGCGTGCGCCCGGCGACGTCGTGATGCTGCCGTACGAGTGGGCCGACGACGACGCGTGGAAGGACTCGGTGATGCGGCCGCGGCCGGCCGGTTCGCAGCCGGGATCGAAACAGCGCGACGACCGCGTCGAACGGCACGCGGTGCCGCAGTATCAAACGGACGCGGATCGCGCCGCGGCGGACGCGGCGGGGGCCTGTCCTACGTGCGTGTGGCTCGACGAGCGCCCCAACGAGCGCACTTGAGCGCGATGCTCGCGTGCGGTTCGCACGTTCGTCGCGCCGGCTGCACGCCGCTCGGTTGGAGCGAGCGAGTCGTCAGGCGCCGAGGCCGCGCTGCATCGCCGCCATCGAGTCGCGCGCGAACTGCTTCGACACCTGCGCCGACTCGACCATCATGAAGCCGTGCGGTGCGCCGGGATAGATGTGCAGCTCGGTCGGCACGCCGGCGCGAATGAGGCGCCGCGAATAGTCGAGGTTTTCCTCGAGGAAGAGGTCGAGCGCGCCGCTCGCGAGGAACGTCGGCGGCAAGCGTGCCAAATCGCTCGCGCGCGCCGGCGCCGCATACGGCGACACGTCCGCGGCGCCCGGCGCGCGGCCGAGCAGCGACGTCCAGCCGAACAGATTCGCGTCCCGCGTCCAAACGAATTCACCGAGGTGCGGCGACGGATCGCGCTGCGTGACGGTGCGATCGTCGAGCATCGGAAACACGAGGTGCTGGAACGCGACGTGGTATTGCGCGCGATCGCGGGCGAGCAGCACCGTCGCCGCGGCGAGCCCGCCGCCGGCACTCTCGCCGGTGACCGCGATGCGCGCGCGATCGACGCCGAGCTCGTCCGCATTCGCATGCAGCCAGGCGAGCCCCGCGTAGCAATCTTCGACCGGTCCCGGGTGCGGCGTTTCGGGCGCCAGCCGATAGTCGACCGACACGACGACCGCGCCGAACTGTGTCGCGTAGGCCGCGTCGGTGGGCGTCGTCATGTCCGGCGTACCCATGATGTAGCCGCCGCCGTGAATGTGCAGGATGCCGGGCCGGCCGCGGCCGGCGGCCTTCGGTTGAACGATGAGCACGCGCACGTCGGGCGCACCGGCCGGACCCGGAATGCGCCGCTCCGTCAGCGTCACCGTCGGCGGCAACGCGACCGGCGGTCGCATCGCCTGCATCATCGCGCGCGTCGCCGGCAGCGTGTCGCGGCTGAGTTGGAAGCCGGGCACTTGTTGGATCAGCGGCAACAGTTCGGGATCGACGAGATGTTTCGACGTCATGGCGCGAGGCTCGGTTCCTGGTTCACGGGAGCGGGAGCATAACGGATCGGCTCGCGGCCGTTCACCAACGGAATCCGTACAGATTCCAATACCAATAGAACGGTACGAGCGAGACCGCCGCGGCCGTGACGAGGAAGTAGTGGAACTTGGCGCGCGCGCCGACGCCGCTGCGCACGAGCAGCGCGACGAACGCGATCAGCATCGCCGCGGCCAGCGCGGTCGATAGCGGCGGTAGACACAACAGCGCCTTGAAGCGCAGCGGCATGCCGAACGCGAAGTCGTTCTGATCGGTGCCGATCAATCCCCACGCGAGTCCGCCGAGAAGCAGCAGATCGACCAGCGCCGTCGCGAGCGCGAGACCGCGCGCAATGCGCGTCGCACGGTCCGCTGTGTTCGGCTTGCGCACGATGGCGTGGACGAACGCGCGGTCGATCGACACCGCGACTTGGCTCAGCAGCAACAGCATCACGCCGGCCAGGAACCACAGTTGCGCGCGCGGCGTCTCCCACCACGCGAGTTTGCGGAACGACGCGTGCTCGACCAGCAGCCGGTCGCGTTCGCCGGGCGCACTCGGTTTGAAGACGAGGCGATGGTCGGTGTCGGCGACGCGAAAGAGATCGTTGTCGATTTCGATCAGCCGCACCGGCTCGCCGCCGTGCAGGATCAGCTCGCCGTCTTTGTCTGCGGTCGTGACCCGTATGTCGGTGAGCAGCGTCGTCAGTTTCGCCAATGTCGTCTCTTCGTGGCGGTCGTCGCGGTAGACGCCGACGTAACGCGCCGCGCGTTCGGCGAAATCCGGCGCGGTGCGTTGCGGCAGCGGTTGCGCGATCGGCGGATAGAAGCGGTTCATGAACGTCTTCAGCAACAGCTCGCGCAACTTGTCGCGGTCGGCGTTCATCGACACGAAGAACCCGGCGTTGCGCTCGGGGATCAGATACAGCAACGAACAGAAACCCGGCAGATCGCCGCCGTGCTGCAGCGCGCGGTAGCCGTTGACGTCGTCTTCGAAGAACTGGCCCGCAAAACCCTCGATGCGCGCATCGTGCGTGAACTGCTGCTTGTGCATTTCCGCGATTGCGGCGTCGCCGAGGATGCGCGCGTCGCCGTAACGGCCGTTCTGCAGATGCGCGAGCATGAACCTGGCGATGTCGTCGCCGGTCGTCATGATCCCGCCGGCGGGAATCAAGTTGTTGTACAGATGCGCTTGCGGGGCGTACCCGAGGCCGTTGTATTCATATCCTTGCGCGAGCGTCGGCGGCAGCGGATCGATGATCGCGAACGTGCTGTGGGTCATGCCGAGCGGACGGTAGATGTTCTGCGCGACGTAGTCGTTGAACGGCACGCCGGAGACTTGCTCGACGATGTAGCCTGCGAGTGCGACGCCGTGGTTCGAATACGCCGACGCATCGCCGACCGGACGCACGCGCGGCGGCATGCGTGCCTTCAAGTATTCACCGAGCGGTTGCCATTCGGCGGCCGTGCGTGCCGCGGAGCCGATGCCGCGTTCGTCGAAACCGGACGTGTGCGTCAGCAGCGAACGCAGCGTGACGGGCGCCGGATACGTTGCCGGCACTTTGAACGTCGTCAGGTAGTCGTTCACGTCGGCGTCGAGTTCGACCTTGCCTTGCTCGTACAACTGCATCAACGCGGTCGCGGTGAAGAGCTTCGACACCGACGCGACCTGAAACAGCGTGGTATCGGGATCGACCGGCGTCCGCGTCGCGAGGTTCGCGTAACCGTAGCCTTTCTTGAACACGACCCGGCCGTCGGCGACGTAGACGAAGACGGCGCCCGGCACGTGCAGCGACTCCATCGCGGCGGCGAAGAAGCCGTCCATGAAATCGCGCAGCGTGGTCGGGTCGATCGG
>DASRZO010000456.1:0-3298 GCA_035686405.1 Pseudomonadales bacterium
CCGAGCACGCCGACGTACAGCTCGCGTCCGTCGATGTATTCCTCGACGATCGCGTCGCTCTGGACCTGCGAATGAATGAACTCGACGCGCTCGCGCAGGCTCTGCATGTCGTCGACCACCGACGCCTGAGCGATGCCGAGCGACGCGTCCTCCGTCGCCGACTTCACGAACAACGGAAACGCGAGCTTGCGCGGCTCGCGAAAGCGCTTGCCGAACGGAATCGAATGAAACGCCGGCGTCGGTATGCGGTGCCACGCGAGCAGCTGTTTCGCGAGCACCTTGTCGCGCGACAACATCAAGCCGCGCGGATTGCATCCCGTGTAGCGCTGCCGCAGCAGCTCGAGGAACGCGACCACGTAGTAGTCGTACGAGACGATGCCGGCGAATTGCTCCATCAAGTTGAAGATCACGTGCGGCTTCCACTCGCGGATCGTGTCGCGCAACTCGGTCAATTGATCGCCGATGCCCATCAGGCGCACGTGGTGGCCGAGCGCCGTCAGCGTCGAGTGCACGTGATGTTCGGTCACCGAATCCTGGCTGGTCGGCAGCGCCGTGAGGTCCGCCGGGACGAGTTCCTCGTGCGTGATCATCAAGATCCGGTAACGCCTCATAGCGTGTATCTCTCCCGATTGCGTCGCAGCACGTCGAGGACGATTTGCTCGAGCAGCCGCACGACCTGGCGCTTGCTGTCGCGACGCGAGCCGCGCAAGACCAAGTCGAGCTGTTGGGCGCGACGCTCGATCGTCGCGACGGCGAAGTCCATCAAATACGAATGCAGCCGATCGCGCCGGCCGAGCAAGCGCCGCATCTGCGGGCCGATCTCGCGGATGAAGCGCACCGCCGGAACACCGTGCGGCCGCGCCGGACGGGTGACGAACGTCTTCATCACCCAGGGGTCGTAGCGCCGTTCGATCTTCGCGTAGCGCGCCCGCTTGCGCCGGTAGTGTGCGCCGAGCGTGCCTCGGTTCTTAGCCAACGGTTCGATCACGTCGCGATTGCGCACGGTCTGATGTTGCCCGGCCAGCTCCTCCATCAAGGTATCGACGAATTCGAGCTTCGCGAGCGCCGGCCAGCCGGCGTAATCGCGCCGCCAACGCGCCTTCGGCTGCAACCACACGGCAAACGTCTCGGCGAAGTCCTCGGTCGGGTGGCTCTGCGCGTACCAATGGCCGACGTGCAGCACGTGGCGGCGACTGGTCGGTTCGGACAAATACGTGCCGGGATAGCGCATCGACGCGGGGCCGAATACGCGGCGCCAATCGGGCCGCTTGCGCAACTCGAACGCCGTGTCGATCGCGTGGCCCGCTTCGTGGCGCAACAGCCGTAAGCGCCAGCGTTGGTCGCCGCCGTCGACGTCGCCCATCAGCTTGCGCTCGAGCTGCCGCAGCCGCGGATGTGCGACGAAGAACGGAATCGCGATCCCGGGCGTGCCGTCCGGCGAAAACCACTCTTCCGACAACCACACGTGCGGTTCGAAGCGCAGTCCGCGCCGGCCCAGCTCTTCGTACAGCGCGTCGATCTCGGGCCGCACGAGGCTGCCGTCGATGCGCAGATTCAGATCGCTGAAGCGCATCTCGAGCAGCGCGTCGTCGTCGTATTCCGCCCAGCGATACGGGCGTGGCGTACGACGTGTCGATGAGCGCCGGGTGACCATTGGCCTGCGATGTTAACGCATTCGTAGGGGCGCGCTGCCTAGGTCGAGGTCCGTGCAGGTCCGAACTTCTCGATCGCTCGCTGGCGCCCGCACGATCGCTCGCGCAATTGGGCGTCCATCACGGTTGGTCAGCGCCGATCCGGCCGCAAGCGACCCGGCTTTCGCACACGGACCGGCCGCTGCGCTCGAACGGCGTTTCCAGAACTGCGCTTCCCGCCGTGCGCACCGACGTTCGGTGGAACCTGTCTCTAGGCGCTGCGCTTCGGCGACGCACGCTTCGGCGCAGCGCTCGCCGCCCGCTGCGGTGCCTTGCGCGCCACCGTCGGCCCGTTGGCAAGCGTCAAGAACCGCGCCGCCAGCGCCGGACCGGCGCCGTCGTCTTCATGCTTGAAGAACGCATAGCCGGTCGCCGCAGACGACGCGTTCGCGCGATCGAGCCAACCGGCGAGGGTCTTGTCGTCGTACGTCTCTTGGCGCAGCCGTAGATACACCCAATTCGTCGTCGCGACGCGCGCCGGCAGCTCGAGTTCGCCGTCGTCCGACACGCACAGCGCGATGTTCTTCGCGGCCAACGTGTCGAGCACTTCGTCGTCGAACCAGGATGCGTGACGGAACTCCATCGCGGTCGGGATTGCCGCGGGCAGCACGTCCAGGAACGGCGTCAACCGCGTCATGTCTTTGCGGATGAACGGCGGCAGCTGGTACAGCACGCCGCCGAGCTTGTCGCCGAGCACTTCGATCCGCTCGACGAGGTATTTCACGGAGTCCGCGCAATCGACGAGTCGCTGCTGGTGCGTGATGCGCTTCGACGCCTTGATGATGAAACGGAACGACGGCGGCACCGCATCGGCCCAACCGCCGACTACGTTCGCGCGCGGCATCTGATAGAACGTGTTGTTGATCTCGACCGCCGGCAGCTTCTGCGCGTAGTACGCGAGCATCGCGTCCGCCGCGAGATCGTCCGGATAAAAGCTGCCTTTCCACTCCTTGTAACTGTAGCCGCTCGTGCCGCTATACCAATGCATCTCGCCGCTCCGTCGGTCCAAGGAGATCGACCTTAGACCAACGCGCGACGGTTCCTCAAGGCGGGCGCCTCGAGGTCGCTGACGAAACGCTCGAGGTTCCGGCGGCGGCGCGAGGCCTCCGCGAAGCGCCAGCGTGGTCGATTCGGTCGCCGGCGAAATGTGCGCCGGTTCCGCTCGAAGACCCGGTCCGCAAGGGACTTACAAGCGCTCCGACCGGCTCACAAAACGGTCACAGTTCGCGCCCTTCGATGTGACCGGGTGCTCATTCGCTTCGAGCCGTTCCCGAGACCATGCGCCTTCGCGTACGAACGGGTATTCGGCATGACCCGACGATTTGCAGCACTCGAACGCAGCGCCGGCACGGCGGCGGACACCGACGTCACGGCGCCGTCGAGCGGCCCGCTCGGCAAACACAAATAAGTCGGCCGAGACGACCTCGATGCGCCCCACGATACGCTCGTTGGCACCTGCCGCTCTCGCGTTCGCGATCGTGATTGCGACCGCCGCGGCCGGCGTGCTCGAACCGCTCGAACTCGCGTATCAAGACGCGCGCGCGAGCTGGTTCCAGCATTCGCCGCGCAACGACGTCGTGATCGTCGAAATCGACGCGCGCACGGTC
>DASRZO010000457.1:0-6313 GCA_035686405.1 Pseudomonadales bacterium
GATTCGCGCGCAGCCGCGCGCGCGTTGCGCGATGCCGGTATCGACGTATTGCTGTTCGCCGGCGGCGACGGTACGGCGCGCGACCTCGCATCGACGCTGCCCCTCGGATTGCCGGTGATCGGCATTCCGAGCGGCGTGAAGATGCACTCTGGCGTGTTTGCGATCACGCCGGCGGACGTCGGAGAGATCCTGTTGCGACTGCTCGACGGCGGTCTCGTCGCCGCCGACGTCGCCGAGGTGCACGACATCGATGAAACGGCGTTGCGCGACGGTCGCGTCGCGACGCGCTACTACGGCGAACTCAGCGTGCCGCGGCTCGGCGGGTTTCTGCAGCACGTGAAATCCGCCGGGCGCGAGGTCGAGACACTGGTGCTCGACGAGATCGCGGAAGCGCTTGCCGAACGCGTCGCCGAGCGAGGCGGCACGATCGCGCTCGGCCCGGGCAGTACCGTCGCCGCGGTGAAACGGCGGCTCGGCTTCGAGCCGACGCTGCTTGGCTTCGACGTATGGCGCGACGGGCGCGCGGTCGCGCTCGACGCCGATGCGAACGCGTTGCGCGCGTCGACCGGCGCGGACACGGCGTGGGTACTCAGCTTCACGCGCGGGCAGGGCTTCTTGATAGGGCGCGGCAATCAACAGCTCGCCCCGGACATCCTGCGGCGCACGCCGCGCGCGAATCTGTGGATCGTCGCGTCGCGCACGAAGTTGCTGTCGCTCGAGGGTCGGCCGCTGCGCGTCGATTCGGGCGACGCCGAGGTCGACCGATCGCTCGCGGGCTTGATCGAAATCGTCAGCGGTTATGACGACGCGCTGTGGTACCGGATCGGGAACGACTGACGCGCGTCAGCGCGCCATCAGGCCGATGATCTCGAGCATTTCGCCGCGCACGCGCGTCGAACTGCCGCTGCTCAACGCTTCGCGCAGGCGATGGATGCGCATGCTGTGTTCGGCGCGCACGGACTCCGGCAACGCCTGATCCTCTTCCGCGTCGTCGTGCGCCACCCGCGCCGTCAAAATGTTGAAGCACCGCCCGGTCAGCACGGCCTGATCGATGGCTTCCGTGCGAATCGTGTCGGCGTAACGCAGGTACCCTTCCTCGGCGAGCCACAAGAGCGCGCCGAAGCACCCGAGGAACCGCTCGCCGGGAACGCCGAATTCGTCGGTCGTGATCGGCCCGGCGATGTCTTCGACGAACACGGTGACCCGCCGCGGAAAACTCGCATACAGGCGATGCAGCACGATCGCTGCATCCCGATAGAAGTCGTCGATGTGGATGTCGTTCAACTGACCGACGGTGCCGGAATCTACTGGCGGTAAGTCGCCAGGAATTCGCCGAGCCGCCCGATGGCCTCGATCAGCTCTTCCTCGCGCGGCAGGAACACGATGCGGAAGTGATCGGGGTCCGGGTAGTTGAAGCCCGTGCCTTGCACCACGAGCACTTTCTCCTGGCGCAACAGATCGAACGCGAAACGTTCGTCGTCTTTGATGTTGAAGCGCCGCGCGTCGAGCTTCGGGAACAAATACAGCGCGCCTTTCGGCATCGTGCAGCTGACGCCCTCGATCTGGTTCAGCAGCGAATGCGCGAGCACGCGCTGTTGATAGAGGCGGCCGCCGGGCTTGATGAACTCGTTGATGCTCTGGTAGCCGCCGAGCGCGGTTTGAATCGCGTGCTGCGTCGGCACGTTCGCGCACAAACGCATCGATGCGAGGATGTTGAGCCCCTCGATGTAGTCGGTGGCGCGGTGTTTCGCGCCGGAGATCACCATCCAACCCGTGCGGAAACCCGCGACGCGATACGTCTTCGACAAACCGTTGAACGACAATACGAGCAGATCTTGTGCGAGCGAAGCGAGCGGCACATGGATCGCGCCGTCGTAAAGGATCTTGTCGTAGATCTCGTCGGCGAAGAGGACGAGATCCTTTTGCCGCGCGAGTTCGACGATGTCGTCCAGCAGTTCGCGCGAGTACACCGCGCCGGTCGGGTTGTTCGGGTTGATGACGACGATGCCGCGAGTGCGCGACGTGATCTTGCGCTTCATGTCGTCGATGTCGGGCTGCCAGTCGGCCTGCTCGTCGCAACGGTAGTGCACGGCCTTGCCGCCCGACAGCGTGATCGCGGCAGTCCACAACGGATAGTCGGGAGACGGCACGAGGATCTCGTCGCCGTTGTTCAGCAGCCCCTGCATCGCCATCACGATCAGTTCGCTGACGCCGTTGCCGACGTAGATGTCGTCGACGCCGACGTTCGGAATCGCGATCTGCTGGCAGTACTGCATGATCGCCTTGCGCGCGCTGTAGAGGCCCTTCGATTCGCAATAGCCTTGCGACTCGCGCAGGTGGTGGATGACGTCGACGACGATCTCTTCGGGTGCTTCGAAGCCGAACGGCGCCGGGTTGCCGATGTTCAGCTTGATGACGCGATGGCCCTCTTCTTCGAGGCGCGCCGCTTCCGCCAGCGCGGGGCCGCGGATCTCGTAACAGACGTCGTTCAGCTTGCTCGATTTGGCGATCGTGCGCAGCGGCAACGGCGTCAGCGGGGTGACTCGGTCGCGTTCGTGTTCCTGAGAGCTCATGGGACTTTCTCGCTCGACGATGCGCGAATTGTAGCGAAATTCGTCGGCACCGAGGCGCGGCGCGATGACGACGACCCAGAACTGTGCAACAGTCGCGACAGCGTCCGGCCACGTGCCACACAGTTCCATCACACGATCCTTCGGGAGGTTCGGCCATGGGTTCAGCCGTCGGCGATCGCGCCGCTCAATCCGCCTCGTCTCCGCTCGCCGACATCGACGTCAGCCGCGCCGAACTGTACGGCGACGACAGCTGGCGTCCGTACTTCGCGCGCTTGCGGCGCGAAGATCCGGTGCACTACTGCCGCGACAGCGCCAACGGTGCGTATTGGTCGGTGACCCGCCACGCCGACATCAAGGAAGTCGACACGAACCATCAAATCTACGCGTCGGGCCGCGGCATCACGATCGGCGACGAAGGCTCGCCGGACGACATCGAGATCGACAACTTCATCGCGATGGACGAGCCGCGCCACAGCGCGCAGCGCAAGACGGTCGCGCCGGCAGTCGCACCGAGCAATTTGCTGAAGCTCGAGCCGCAGATTCGCGAACGCGTCGTCGACATTCTCGACAGCTTGCCGATCGGCGAGACGTTCAACTGGGTCGACCGCGTGTCGGTCGAGCTGACGGCGCGCATGCTCGCGGTGCTATTCGACTTTCCGTACGAGGAGCGACGCAAGCTCGTGTATTGGTCCGATCTGACGACCGCGTCGCCGCAGGTGATGGGCGACGCCGGCGCGCCGATCGAGTTGCGCAAGCGCGAATTGCAGGACTGCGCGAATACGTTCGCGCGCTTGTGGATGGAGCGGGCCGCGAAGGCGCCGGGTTACGACTTGATCTCGATGCTCGCGCACGGCGAGTCGACACGCGACATGCTGTCGCGGCCCAATGAATTCCTCGGCAACGTGTTGCTGCTCATCGTCGGCGGCAACGACACGACGCGCAACACGATCAGCGGCGGCGTGCTCGCGTTGAACGAGTCTCCCGACCAATATCAAAAGCTGCGGGAACATCGCGAACTCATCCCGAACATGGTCGCCGAGATGGTGCGCTGGCAGACGTCGGTGATTCACATGCGCCGCACCGCGGTGCGCGACGCCGAACTCGCCGGCAAACGGATCCGCGAAGGGGACAAGGTCATCATGTGGTACTTGTCGGGCAATCGCGACGAAACGGTGTTCGAGAATCCGGACAAGCTGATCATCGATCGGCCGAATGCGCGTGCGCACGTGTCGTTCGGGTTCGGCATCCACCGCTGCATGGGCAATCGCTTGGCCGAGATGCAACTTCGCGTGCTATGGGAAGAGATCATGCAGCGCTTCCACACGATCGAAGTGGTCGGCGAGGTGAAGCGTCATCCGAACAACTTCATCCGCGGCATCGCCGAGTTGCCGGTGCGCATTCGGCCGAATTGACGCGATCGCGCGCGCGTGCGCCCACACGTGCGCCAAGGGGGCATCCGCGGTCAACGCGGTCTTGCTCGATTTGAGAGCGATGCCTCGTTTTGGGGCGCGGCCACTTGTCCGACAGTCCAATCTCGGTAGCGTGTCGCCCGGACTCACTAACTGAGAGAGACCATGTTCGAGACATTCGTTCGCAATCGTCCGGCGGCAATCGTTGCGGGGGGGCGCTGATTGCCGGATCGTCGGCAGCGCCCGCGGCAGCTGCGGGACCGCGCTACACGTACGGCGAGGTCGGGTATTCGCGCGTCGATTTCGACCATTTCAGCGAGGATGCCGACGTCGGCGCGATCGCGGGATCGTTCGCAATCGCCGATCACTGGTATCTGGTCGCCGACTACTCGTACGGCACGATCGACAACACCGGCGCTGACGTCGACCTGCAAAACGCCGACGCCGGTGTCGGCTTTCACGTCGCGCTCGACGATCGCGTCGATTTCATCGCCGAAGCCGCGTACGCGTGGGCACGCGTCGAGGCCGATCGCTTTTCCGACGACGACGACGGCTACGCGCTGAAGGCCGGCATCCGCGCGATGTTGACGCCGCAGTTCGAACTGAACGCCGGCGGGACCTACGTCGACATCTCGGGTGACGATCAGAAGGCGGGGTATGTCGGCGCGGTCTACAACTTCACCGACATGTTCGCCGTCACGGGAACGATCAGCGCCGGCGACGATGCGACGGCGTATAGCGTCGGCCTGCGTCTGTACTTCGCTCCGCGGATTTGAGACGGAACGCCGTCAACTGCGCCCAGCGCTGGGCGCGGCGGCAGGTGTCCACAGCGTTGCCACGACGCGTTGCCAACCGTCCCAATGCAGCAGTTCGATCCGCTGCTGTCGGAAGGAATCGGCTTCGCGTTCCGTACCGAGCTCGAAGCAGCGCGCGTGTATGTCGTGGAGTTGATAACGCTCCGCCAAGTACCGCTCGAACGACGCACTCGCGTCGGCGTCGGCGCCGAACACAGGCGAGACGAACGCTCGCGGGTTCGGTCCGTACGCTTCGCAGAACTGATATCCGCCGATCGCGGGGATCGTCCGATCGTCGGCAAAAGCGCTCGCCGCGAGGAACCCGCAGGCGGCGAGCCACACCAATTTCGCAACATTCATCGAAGGGCCTCCGCCGTTGCCTATCACATTGGAGTCCGACGACTCGCGATGGTTCGATCGGCCGACGGCGCTCCGTGCGGCGCCAAGCCGCAGCGCACCACGCTGCCCGCAGCGGTGTCGGTGGATGCCCGCAGCGCGTTGCCAACCGGATCCCCTTCGTGAACTCGTCGGCGAACGTCGCAGATTGAAGCGGCCGAATGCCGTTTGCGATACTACGTCCGTTTTCGCTCGGCGCATTCGTCACGATGAATCCCTATCTCGCAACCGCCGGACTCTTGGTTCTCAGCAACGTCTTCATGACGTTCGCCTGGTACGCGCACTTGAAGAATCTGTCCGATCGGCCGTGGTTCGTTGCCGCAGTCGTCAGTTGGGGCATTGCGCTCTTCGAGTATCTGTTGCAAGTGCCGGCAAATCGCATCGGCCACGGCGTGATGAACCTCGGACAACTGAAGATCCTGCAGGAAATCATCACACTGTCGGTGTTCGTACCGTTCGCCGTGTATTACATGAAGGAGAAGCTGACGCTCGACTATCTGTGGGCCGCGCTGTGCTTGCT
Source organism: Pseudomonadales bacterium (assembly GCA_035686405.1). GTDB lineage: Bacteria > Pseudomonadota > Gammaproteobacteria > Pseudomonadales > Azotimanducaceae > DATJGR01. Next base: position 5,693 of record DASRZO010000457.1, read on the forward strand.
CGGCGCGGTGTTTTTCCTATTTCGCGCGAAGCTGTCGCCTTGATGGCGTCGTTGGAATGACGTCGTGGCGACCTCGGGTGCGTCGTCGGTACGTCGGCGTTGTCGCGCGGCGTTCCGCTCTGCGATCATCGCGTGTCCAATAGAGTCGAAGGCGAGCGCGTGGCTACGTTGAGCGGGTTGATCCTGACGCTGCGGCAAACCGACCTGCAGCAGAAGCTGAAGATCGTCGGCGTCACCTACGGCTATACGTTGATCTGCACCGACGTCGAGTGCGAGCGCAACGTCTCCTTCGACATCAGCGTCGATATCATCGGCGACGATCTCATCGACGACGACATTCTCGCGACCGGTGTCGATCGCCATGTCGTCGAATGCGATCGCCAGCCGATCGAAATGCGTCGCAGCTTCCTCGTCGGCCAATCGCTGCTCGACGAGGACATCGGCACCGACGAAATCAAGCTGCGCGTAACTGTTCGCGACAGCGCCGGTGACGAGACGTCGGCGATGACGGGCATCGTTCGCGGCGATTTCTGACGCGCCGATTCAGAACCCGACGGCCTGACCTTCTTTGCGGTGATCGGATGCCGCGCAGTAGCCCGCATCGAGTCGATAAACGAGCTG
>DASRZO010000458.1:0-2546 GCA_035686405.1 Pseudomonadales bacterium
CGTCCTTCAGGCGTGCGATGCCGGCGTCCGCTGCAGAGGTTGCGCTCGGCGCGCCGGCGGGACCGTCGCTCGCGTATGCGAGCAGTGCCGCAAACGCCAGCGAACAACAGAACGCGCGAACAAACGCGAGCGTTCGGAGCGCACCGGCGTACGGAGCCGCTCCGCGACGGAACTCGACACGCGCGGGTTCGATGGACGCGCGTCGCATCGAGCGCTGCGGCCGGCGTCGGTTGTCGGCTCGGTACCGCCGCCTCAGGCGAAGACTTCCTTGAAGAAATTCTGCATCGCGAGCCACGAGCGCGCATCGGACTGCGCGTTGAACTTGATGCCCGGCATCATCGTGCCGTCGGCGTCGGGGTTCGTGAAGCTGTGGACCGTGTTGCCGTAGCTGATCAGCTGCCAGTCGGCTTTCGCCTTCGTCATCTCTTCGACGAACGCGTTCACCTGCGGAATCGGGATCATCGGGTCGTCGGAACCGTGGCAGACCAGAACTTTCGCTTTGACTTGGCCCGGTTGTGCCGGACGCTGCGTCTGCAGCCCGCCGTGGAACGAGACGACGCCTTTGAGGGGCGTACCGTCGCGCGCGAGTTCGAGCGCGAACGTACCGCCCATGCAATAGCCGATGGCGGCGAGGCGCGACGAATCGACTTGCGGCAGCGACGCGAGCTTGTCGATGCCGGCGCGTGCGCGCGCACGGAACTTCGCCGGATCGGCCATCAGCGCGCCGGCGACCTTGATCGCTTCCTGCAGATCGGTGAATTCCTTGCCGTCGCCGAAAGGATCGCCGCCGAGCGCGACGTAGCCCAGTTCGGCCAACCGCTGTGCGCGGTTCTTCGCGTTCTTACCGAGGCCGAATGCTTCCGGCATCACCAGGATGCCGGCGCGTTTGCCGCTGATCTTCTCGTCGTATGCGAGAAAGCCCTTGAGCGTGGTGCCCGCGTCCATGTACGCAACGGTTTCGGTATGCATCGTCGACTCCTCTTGTTTTGGCTGAAGCGTGTTGAACGAAACGTGTTGATCGAAACGTGCCGAATGAAACGTGCCGCATCAAGGCGTGCTGGATCGATGGTCGGCAGCGTCAACCGGATCGGCTCAGCGCGGCCCTTGCCGCGCGCTCGGCGTGCAGTTGCGCGCGCACTTCGTCGCTGTGTTGCCCGAGCAGCGGACCGGGCCGGCGCAGCTGCGCCGGCGTGCGCGAAAACAGCGTCACCGGTCCGTCGTACGGCGTCGGCCCCATCACCGGATGGTCGAGCGTCACGAAGAAGCCGCGGTGGCGCAGTTGGGCGTCGTCGAAGAGATCGGTCGGCCGTGCGACGACGTACGCCGGTACGCCGCCGCGTTGCAGCGTCTGCGCGATCTCGAACGCGTCGCGCCCGGCGCACCATGCGGCGAGTTCGCCGTCGATGGCGGCGCGATGCGCGCTGCGCTCATCGAGCGATCGCAGTGCGGCGAGCGACGGCGCGAACGGCACGACCGCGGTCAACGCCGCCCACTGTTCGTCGGTCGTCGTGCCGATCGCGACGTAACGTTCGGTGCCGCGCGCCTTGTACGTGCCGTGCGGGCACGCGTAGTTCGACGCGTTGCCGGCTGCCTTCGCAACGCGGCCGTTGACCGCACAGTCGAGCACCAGCGGCGCCTGGAAATGAATACCGGCTTCGATCTGCGACACGTCGATGTATTGGCCGCGGCCGGTCGCGTCTCGATGCAACAGCGCCGCCGTCAACGCGGCGATGCCGAAACGCGGCGTGATGAAGTCGGTGTACGCGCCCCACGGCCCGGCCGGCGGACGGTCGGGCCAACCGGTGATCGCGACGAGGCCTGCGAGCGCAGCGCCCTGGTTGCCGAAGCCGGTGTAGTGGCGTTCGGGCCCGTATTGCCCGCGCATGCAGGTCGACAGCATCACGAGGTCGCTGCGCTTCGCCGACAGCGTCGCGTAGTCGAGCCCGTAACGCGCGAGCGTGCCCGGGGTGAAGCTCTCGACGACGACGTCGGCCCAGTCGGCGAGCTCGCGCGCCACCGCGAGGTCGTTGGGATCGTTCAATTCCAGGCGCAGGCCGCGCTTCGACGAATTGAAGTTCGCGAAGAACTGCGAACGATCGAGCCCCGGTTCGGCGTTCTTGAACGGCGGCAGCGACCGCAGCAGATCGGTGCGGACCTGCGATTCGACGTGGACGACGTCGGCGCCGTGGTCGGCGAGCGCCTTGCTGATGATCGGTCCGACGCCGACCCACGCGAAGTCGGCGACCTTGAGACCGGCGAACGGCGATGCCTGCGACGCGGCGCGAACGGAGTGCCGCCGCGGCGACGGCGGCGTGTCGAGCAGCGCCTGATCGGCGCCGAGCCGCGGCGCCGGCGCGCGATACGCAATCGGCGTTGCCGCCAGTTTCGCGAAGGGGCCGGGATGGCGCAGCCCGTCGACGTCGGTCCAGTAGTCGCGCGCCGCGAGCTGCGGGTCGCGGTGCAGATCGGCCGTGTCGTAGATCGGCGCGAGCAGCAGCTTGCGTTCGAGCGCGCCGTCCAGCAATTGCCGCTTCGTGCGCGCCGCG
>DASRZO010000459.1:0-2273 GCA_035686405.1 Pseudomonadales bacterium
GCCGAAGCCGATCGACTACAAACGCTACTTCAAGGAACTGTCGAAAGGCGGCGATCCCGCCGTGGCGCAGGAAGAAGACGCACCGGTCGTCTTGTCGCTGAACAAGCAACACGTTCGACTCGTCGGCTTCATGGTGATCTCCGCGTGGGACACCGATCCGATCTCCGACGTGTTCTTGGTGCCGTATTTCGGTGCGTGCATTCACGTGCCGCCGCCGCCGTCGAATCAAATGGTGCTGATTCACCTCGACAAACCCATGAAGGTCGAGGACGTGTGGAACCACGGCGCCGTCTGGGTGACGGGGATCCTGCACACGGACGGCGCAAAGACCGACGTCGCAGCAGCGGGATATTCGATGAAGGCCGAGAAACTCGAGCCCTACGACGAGAACGCGCACAAGGACAGCGATTGGTACGACGCGCGGCCATGAGCGACATTGCAACGCCCGGCGTCGGACCGGCGAGCATCGCCGTCGATCTGACAGATCTGCGTTTCCGTTGGCCAGGCGGGCCGGAAGTGCTCGCGATCGATCGCCTCAGCGTGGGCGTTGGCGAGCGGGTATTCATCGAGGGCCCGAGCGGCAGCGGCAAGACGACGCTGCTCGGCATCATCGGCTGCGTCTTGCGACCGACGGCCGGTACCATACGGCTGTTCGGCGACGACGTGACCCATTTACGCAACGCGGCGCGCGATCGGTTGCGCGGTGAGCACATCGGCTTCGTTTTCCAGCTGTTCAACCTCGTACCGTATCTGTCGGTACTGGACAACGTGGTGCTGCCGTGTGCCTTCGCGCCCGGGCGGCGCATGCGTGCGCAGCGCGCCGGACCGCTCGCCGATCAAGCGCGCGGACTCCTGAATCGGCTGGGACTCGCCGAAGAGATCATCGAACGGCGCAGCGTGCTGGAACTCAGCATCGGCCAGCAGCAACGCGTCGCAGTCGCCCGCGCGCTGCTCGGTGAACCGGGTCTGATGATCTGCGATGAGCCGACCTCGGCGCTCGACGCCGACAGTCGCGATCAGTTCATCGAGCTCGTCTCGACGGAATGTGCGCGGACGTCGTCGTCGTTGCTCTTCGTCAGCCATGATCGCTCGCTCGCCGGCCACTTCGACCGCGTCGTCGATCTCCCGCAAATCAATCACGTCTGAGCGATACCCGTGCTGATTCGAATTGCTCTCGAAAGTCTGTTCAGCCGTCGCGTCAGCGCGATGCTCACCATCGCCGGCATCGCGATTTCCGTGGCGCTGTTGGTCGCCGTCGAAAAGATCCGCGTCGACGCGCACACGAGTTTCGCGAATACGATTTCGGGCACCGACCTCGTGGTGGGTGCGCGATCCGGCTCGGTGCAACTGCTGCTCTATTCGGTGTTTCGCATCGGCAACGCGACGAACAACGTCGGGTGGGACAGCTTCAAAAAGATCTCAGCACACCCCGCCGTGGCATGGGCGATCCCGATCGCGCTCGGCGATTCGCACCGAGGCTTCCGCGTGATGGGGACGACGAATGCGTACTTCGAGCATTTCCACTACGGCAACCGCAAGCCGCTCGAGTTCGACCAAGGCGCGCCGTTCGAAGGGATCTTCGATGCGGTGATCGGCGCGGATGTCGCCAAGGCGTTGGGATACACGGTCGGTCAAAAGCTCGTGGTCGCGCACGGCACGACGTCGGCAGCGCTGGAGCACGCGAACTTGCCTTTTCACGTGGTCGGGATATTGAAGAGAACCGGAACGCCGGTGGATCGCACGGTCCATGTGACGCTCGCCGGGTTCGAAGCGATCCACGTCGGCTGGGAGAGCGGTACGCTGATCACGAGTCAGACGTTGACACCCGAGACCGCGCTCGAGCACGACCTCGAACCGAAGACGATCACCGCATTCTTCTTGGGCATGAAGCGACGCGTCGACACCTTTCAAATACAGCGCGCCATCAACGAATTTCCGGATGAACCGTTGCTCGCCGTGCTGCCCGGCGTTGCGCTGCAGGAATTGTGGGATCTCGTCGGTGTCGGCGAACGCGCGCTGCTCGTCGTCGGCGCGATGGTCGTGTTCTCAGGCCTCACCGGCATGCTGATCGGCATTCTCTCGACGCTGAACGAGCGCCGTCGCGAAATCGCAATTCTGCGATCGGTCGGCGCACGACCCGCACACATTTTTGCGCTGCTCGTTGCCGAGTCGACCCTGTTGGGAGTCGGCGGCACCGTACTCGGGGTCGCCTTGATCTATCTGGCGATGTTCGCGCTGGGACCCTACCTCGCGACGCAATACGGCCTCGACAT
>DASRZO010000460.1:0-7330 GCA_035686405.1 Pseudomonadales bacterium
CCATCAATTTCAGCGCGCTCGACACCACGGTGCCGCCGGTCTCGCGCGAATAGAAGAACTCCTGTTCGTCGACTTCCTTCGCGACCGTATGGTGGCGAATGAAGACGATCTCGGTGCGTTCGTAGTTGCGCTTGAGGAACAGATACAGCAACAGGAAGAAGCGCTTCGCCAATTCCTTGATGTGTTGGTCCATCGAACCGGACACGTCCATCAAACAGAACATCACCGCCTTCGACGTCGGCACCGGCTGCTTGATGTGCAGGTTGTATCGCAGGTCGTACGTGTCGAGGAACGGCACGCGCTTGATGCGGCGCCGCAGGTCGAACAATTCGTTCTTGATGCGCCGCGACGTCACTTCGTCACCCGCGCCCTCGGCGAGCACGAGATCGTCTTCGAGTTCGGTGACCCGATGCCGCGCGCCGCCGGTCAGCGCGATCCGCCGCGCCTTCGCGACCCTGAGCGACCGCACGACGTTCAACTTCGCCGGTACACCGTCGTGCGTGAAGCCGGCGTGGACACGCTTGAAACTGTCCGCCCCTCGAAGGTGCCGTTTTACGAGGTTGGGCAACTCGAGATCCTCGAACATGACGTCGAGGAATTCGTCTTGCGTCAGCTGGAATACGAAATCGTCATCGCCTTCGCCGCTGTCGGATGCGGAACTGCCGCCGCCGCCGCTGCCGCCCGACGGGCGCGGCACGCGATCGCCCGCGACGAACTCCTTGTTGCCGGGATGCACGATCGTGCGGCGTCCACCGCTGCCGTGGTTGAACAACGGCTCATCGACGTCGGCCGCGGGAATCGATACGTCTTCGCCGCGCTCCATGTCGGTGATGCTGCGCTGCTTGATCGCTTCCTGAACCGCCTTCTGAATGTGGCTCTTGTAGCGGCGGATGAACCGTTGCCGGTTCACCGCGTTCTTGTTGCGGCTGTTCAGCCGCCGATCGATGACGTATGACACAGCGTCACCCGCGCGCTATTGCGCCTTGCGGACCCTGAGATACCACTCCGCCAACAGACGCACTTGTTTCTCCGTGTAGCCGCGATCGACCATTCGCGCCACGAAATCGTTGTGCTTCTTCTGCTCTTCTTTCGAGCCTTTCGCGTTGAACGAAATGACCGGCAACAGATCTTCGGTGTTCGAGAACATCTTCTTCTCGATCACGGTGCGCAGCTTCTCGTAGCCGAGCCACGACGGGTTCTGGCCGTTGTTGTTCGCCCGCGCGCGCAACACGAAGTTCACGATCTCGTTGCGGAAGTCCTTCGGATTCGAAATGCCCGCGGGCTTTTCGATCTTCTCGAGTTCCTCGTTCAACGACGCGCGATTCAGGATGTCGCCCGTCTCCGGGTCGCGGTACTCCTGATCCTGGATCCAGAAGTCGGCGTAGATCACGTAGCGATCGAAGATGTTCTGGCCGTATTCCGAGTACGACTCGAGATATGCCGTTTGAATTTCCTTGCCGATGAACTCGATGTATTTCGGCGCGAGGTATTCCTTGATGAATCCCAGGTATTTGTTGCGCGTGTCTTCCGGGAATTGTTGTTGGTCGATCTGTTGCTCGAGCACGTACATCAGATGGACCGGGTTCGCCGCGACTTCACTCGGGTCGAAGTTGAAGACCTTCGACAGAATCTTGAACGCGAACCGCGTCGACTGGCCGGTCATGCCTTCGTCGACACCGGCGGCGTCGTGGTATTCCTGCAGCGTCTTCGCTTTCGGGTCCGTGTCCTTGAGGTTCTCGCCGTCGTAGACCCGCATCTTCGAATAGAGATTCGAGTTCTCCGGCTCCTTCAACCGCGACAGCACCGAGAACTGTGCGAGCATACGCATCGTGTCCGGCGCGCACGGCGCGTTCTTCAGCGACGAACCGCGAATGAGCTTGTCGTAGATCTTCACTTCTTCCGACACGCGCAGGCAGTACGGCACCTTCACGATGTAGACGCGGTCGATGAACGCCTCGTTGTTCTTGTTCGTCTTGAAGTTCTGCCACTCGGCTTCGTTCGAGTGCGCGAGCACGACGCCGTCGAACGGAATGCCACCGATCGCCTCGGTACCGTTGTAGTTGCCCTCTTGCGTTGCCGTCAGCAACGGATGGAGCACCTTGATCGGCGCCTTGAACATCTCGACGAATTCCATCAGCCCCTGATTCGCTTTGCAGAGCGCGCCGGAGTAGCTGTAGGCATCGGGATCGTTCTGCTCGAACTCTTCGAGCTTGCGGATGTCGACTTTGCCGACGAGCGCGGATATGTCCTGGTTGTTCTCGTCGCCCGGCTCGGTCTTCGCGATCGCGACCTGGTCGAGGATCGACGGATAGAGCTTCACGACGCGGAACTGCGAGATATCGCCGCCGAATTCTTTGAGGCGCTTGGCGGCCCACGGCGACATGACGCTGCGCAGGTAGCGGCGCGGAATGCCGTAGTCGTCTTCGAGGATGCCGGCGTCTTCGCTGGCGTCGAAGAGCCCGAGCGGCGATTCGTTCACCGGCGAGCCTTCGATCGCGTAGAACGGGGTCCGCTGCATCAGCGCCTTCAGCCGTTCCGCGAGCGACGATTTGCCGCCGCCGACGGGACCGAGCAGATACAGGATCTGCTTGCGCTCCTCCAAGCCCTGTGCGGCGTGGCGGAAGAACGACACGATCTGCTCGATCGCTTCCTCCATGCCGTAGAACTCGTCGAACGCGGGGTACCGCTTGATCACCTTGTTGGAAAAGATCCTCGAGAGGCGAGCGTCCTTCGACGTATCGACGAACTCCGGCTTGCCGACCGCGAGAAGAAGCCGCTCCGCCGCCGTCGCATAGGCCGTCGGGTCGGTTTTGCAGATCTCGAGGAATTCCTTCAGAGAGTAGCGTTCTTCCTGTGCGGCGTCGTACCGACTGCGGAAGTGCTCGAAAACGCCCATGTGTACTCCTCCATGTAAATGTTCGATCAGGGGATCGAACCACATGACGGAGGCCTCACACTGCGGCGCCCTGCCGTGAGTCCCTCGCCTGGTGCGCCTGTCTGTAACCGTAGTACAGCGCTGTGCAAAGCGCCAGCTAACTCCGTCACAATCAGGCCTCTACTACGTCAAAGTTCCGACACTCTTTGCGACATTCGGCGCCTACTTAACTTCGACCGACGCAACGGAGAACCGTTCACGGTCGGCCAGCCGCAGCGCGGTCAAGCGATTACCCCACACGCAGCCCGTGTCGAGCGCATACAAGCGTTCGACGTCGCACTCACCATTGAGGGCGGCCCAATGGCCAAATACCAGCGGCAATTGCGGAGGCGCGTTGCGATAGAACTCGAACCACGCTTTGAACCCCCCGGGGATGGCGGCCACCGGCCCATCGAACGTCAACTCGAGTCCCCCAACGGCATCGAGCAGTCGCATGCGCGTGAGGTAGTTGATGATCGTGCGCCATCGGTCCATTCCAGCGAGCTCGTCGTTCCAACATGCAGGATTGTTGCCATACATGCCCGCGAACAGCGCGGCATAGTCGTCTTGCGCGAGGACGGCTTCGACCTCTCGCGCGCGAGCGAGCGCGAACTCCAGGTTCCAGATGTGCGGAATGCCGGCGTGCGCCATGACGAAACCGGTGCTGACGTCGACGTGTACCAACGGACGGCGCCGCAGCCAATCGATCAGTGCATCACGATCGGGCGCCTTCAGGATGTCCTGCACGGTATCGCTCGATTTCAGTGCGCGTCGGCCTTGCGCCAATGCCAACAAGTGCAAATCGTGATTGCCGAGTACGGTGATTGCCCGATCGCCGAGATCTTTGACGAATCGCAGTGTCGCCAGCGATGCCGGCCCGCGATTGACGAGATCGCCGACGAACCACAACCGGTCGCGCCGCTCGTCGAAGTCGATCTCGTCGAGCAATCGCTGCAGCGAGTCGTAGCAACCCTGCACGTCGCCGATCGCGTAAATCGGCATCAGTGGACCATGTTCGGAACGGACAACGAGAACACGGGTATCGCGACGAGGAAGCGTTCGCCGCGATCGGTTTCGAATTCGTAGTCGCCGTGCATCGAACCGACCGGGGTTTCGAGCACCGCCGCGCTCGTGTAGCGAAACGCGGCGCCCGGCTCGATGTGCGGTTCTTCACCGACGACACCGCGGCCGCGCACCTCTTGTCGCGCACCGTCCGAATTCGTCACGATCCAATGCCGGTTGACGAGCCGCGCCGCCACGTCACCGGTATTGCGGATGGTGATCGTGTAGGCGAAGACCCAACGGCGCGCTTCGGGATCGGACTCACGCGCGAGGTAGCGCGGTTCGGCCTCGATCGCGAACGCGCGGCGCTCAGTCATCCGCGGTGCGCTCCTCGTGCGTGATCGCGATGGGCCGCGTCGCGATGTAGTTCGCGAGGTCGATGTAGCCGCGCAAGTCGAGCGCGTCCGGCCGAGTTTGCGGTTCGATGGCGAGTCGATCCCAATCGATTGCCAGCGATTGTAGTGCATTGCGCAGCGTCTTACGGCGCTGTTGGAACGCGACGCGCAATACGGCGGCCAACGCGTCGCGCGATCGGAGTTCGAGACGATTGCGCCGCTGCGACAAGCGCACGAACGTCGACATCACTTTCGGCGGCGGACGGAAATGCTCAGGGCCGACGTCGAACAGCGGTTCGATCGCGGCCGCATACTGCGCGACGATCGAGAGCCGACCCCAATCCTTCGTCTGCGGCGTCGCCGACAACCTGTCGACGACCTCCTTCTGCAACAAGAAGTGCGCGTCCCGCACGCGCTCGAAATCCTCGAGCAACTTCAGCAACAGCGGAGTGGAGATGTTGTACGGCAAATTCCCGACGACGCGCGGCGGAGTCGGCGTCAACGTCGCGAGATCCACGCGCAAGACGTCGGCTTCGACCACGCGCAGCGTCGGAAAGCGCACCCGCAGACTCGCGACCAGATCGCGATCGATTTCGACCGCGACGAGCCTGTCGGTCGCCGCCAGCAGGTGTCGCGTCAACGCGCCTTCGCCGGGCCCGACTTCGACCACGTCATCGCCCGGACGAATCGCGACCCGCTCCGCCATCGCTTCCAAGATCGCGTCGCTTTCGAGGAAATGTTGGCCGAAGCGGCGTCGCGGCTGATGCTTCACGGTCGCGCGAGCGCGGCGGCGAGTTCGATCGCCGCATTCAAACTGCCGCCGTCCGCGCCGCCGCGGCCGGCGATGTCGAGCGCGGTGCCGTGATCGACCGACGTACGCACGATCGGTAGACCGAGCGTCACGTTCACGGCGTGACCGAAGCCGACGTGTTTCAACACCGGCAGACCTTGATCGTGATACATCGCGAGCACAGCGTCAGCGCCAGCCAACACTCGTTGAGTGAACAGCGTGTCGGCCGGCAACGGACCGACCACGCCGCGTTTCGCATAGTCGCGACAGACTGGGCCGATGACGTCGATCTCTTCGCGACCGAGATGACCGCCTTCGCCCGCGTGCGGATTGAGTCCGGTCACGAGCACGCGAGGTTTTGCGATCCCGAAGCGCGTCTCCAGATCGGCGAGCAACACGTCGAGCGTACGCGTCAGCCGTTCGCGCGTGATCAACGCCGGCACCGCGGCAAGCGGCACGTGCGTCGTGGCGAGCGCAACCCGCAGATCGCCGGCCACCAGCAGCATCACGACCGTCTCGACACCGCACCGCTCCGCCAGAAATTCCGTATGCCCAGAAAACGCGATACCGGCGTCGTTGACGATCGATTTCTGCACGGGTCCCGTCACCATGCCGGCAAATGCACCCTGGCGACAGCCATCGACAGCAGTAGAAAGCGTCTCGAGCACGTACGGCACGTTCGCAACGTCGAGCCGACCGGCCACCGCCGTGCGCCCCAGTGAAACCGGTTGCACCGAGAGTTCGCCCGCGCCGAACGCGATCGGGCCGGGATAGGCGACGACGCGCAGCGAAAGCCCGAGCTGGCTTGCTCGCGCACACAACAAATCGGGGTCGGCTACCGCAACGAGCGGTATCGTCCGCGCGCGCTGCGCCCACGCAACCGCGAGATCGGGACCGATACCGGCCGGCTCGCCGGTCGTCAGGACCAGCGGCTGCGCCATCTAATGGACCTTCTGATCCTTCGGTTGACCGTTGCTCGCGACTCGAATCTCGACATACGCCTCGTCACGGATTTCCTTCAGCCATTGCTGAAGTTCCTCTTCGTACCGGCGGTTGTGCAACACGCGGATCGCCAGATTGCGACGCGCGTCCTCGCTCATGTTGTGCTGCCGACGGTCCATCACCTGCAACACGTGCCAGCCGTATTTGGTACGGAACGGTTCGCTCAGTTTTCCCGTCGGCGTTTCGCGCAACACGTCGGCAAACTCCTGCGCGAATTTCTCCGGTTCCGACCAACCGAGATCGCCGCCGGCGAGCGCGCTGCCGGGATCTTCTGAATACGTCCGCGCCAGCGCACCGAAGTCCTCACCTGCTGCGATGCGGTCGTGAATCTGTTGGATCAACGCCTGCGTCTCCGCCTCGCTGCGAATCTCGGACGGCTTCACGAGGATGTGGCGCACCAACGACTGTTCGACCACTTCGTTGCCGGCGCCGCGCTTGTCGAGCAACTGCACGATGTGGAACCCGCTGCCGCTGCGAATCGGCGGCGCGGTTTCGCCTTTCTGCAGCGCGAAAACCTGCTCGGCGAAAAGGCTCGGCAACTCGCCGGCCTTGCGCCAGCCGAGGTCGCCGCCCTCGAGGGCGTGCGAGTCGGACGAATGCGCGATCGCCATTTGGCGGAAGTCCGCGCCGGCCTTCAATTGTTCGTAAATCGAATTCGCTTCCTTCTCCGCCTGCGCGACGACTGCTGGCGGCGCTTCATCGGCAACCGTGAGCAGGATGTGTCCGACGCGGTATTCGTCCGACAACGTGAGCTTGCCGAGCGGCGACGCCAAGAACGCATCGATCTCTTCGTCCGAAATGTAGATGCGCTGATTCACGCGTTGGCGCTGCACGCGTTGGATGATCAGTTCGCGCCGCACCTCGTCGCGAAACTCGCCGTAGCTGATGCCGTCGCGCGCGAGCGCCTGCGTGAACTCGTCGAGCGACATTTTGTTCTGCTTGGCGATCCCCTCGAGCGCGTTGGTGAGCGTCTCGTCGTCGATACGGACGCCGGCGCGCTGACCCATCTGCAACTGGATGTCTTCCATGATCAGACGCTCGAGCATCTGATTGAACAGCACTTCGTCGGACGGAATCGGCATGTTCGCAGCGGCCATCTGCTTGCGCACCGATGCGAGCCGCTGCACGAGTTCCGTCGCGAGCACGACGTCGTCGTCGACGATGGCGACGATGTAATCGAGATCCTTCGGCACGGCCTGCGCGGCGAACGACATCGCCGTCAACAAC
>DASRZO010000461.1:0-4263 GCA_035686405.1 Pseudomonadales bacterium
TGGGGTGGCGATAGACGTCGCGCGCGACGTTGGCCGGATCGCGTTGCGGTCCGGCCAGGATTTCATCGAGCGTCTGCGCCGCGTGCGCGGGCGTCGCCGCGAGCACGCCGACACAGGCAAAGATCCGGGTCGCTCGGCATATAGCCATCGACATCGATCGCATCGTCATGTTCCTCGTCCAATCGGTTGTGTTGGGTGGTGCGCTCGCGCCGGTTGTCGGCGTCGCGCCGGCCATCGATGGTTGCCGCGTCAGCGATCGGGCGCGAGATTCAGGCCGAGCTTCGTACGCAATTGCGCGATGAGCGGTTGCGCGTCCGCATACGGCACGGCGCCGGGCGCGTTCCACACCGGCGTCGGCCACGCCGCGTCGTCGGTGCGGCGCGCGATCACGTGAATGTGCAGCTGCGGCACCATGTTGCCGAGCGCGGCGACGTTCATCTTGTCGGCGCGGCCGATTGCACCGAGTGCGACCGACACGCGCTCGATTTCCGAGAACAGTTCGCTGCGGCGCGCGGCCGGCACTTCGTGAAAGTCGCGCAGCCCCTCGAGACGCGGCACGAGGATGCACCACGGAAAGCGCGAGTCGTTGTTCAGCAGCAGGGTGCAGAGCGCGAGTTTACCGACCTCGATGCCGTCCGCGGCGAGGCGCGGGTGGAGTTCGAATGCCATTGTGACGTCTCGATCGTGGCGGTCGGGCCACTATGCGGAGCGGGTCGGCGAGATTCAACCCGACGAACTCGGCGGTTGGCCGACGACGTGCGGCGAAAACGCGAAATTCAGCGACACATCTACGTCTACGCCATTGGTACGTCTACGTCATTGGGGCATGGGCACCGAACGCACGCCGATAGCCGGCCGGCGACGTGCCGACGACTCGACTGAAGCGCTCGCGCAAACGGGTCGCGCTGTCGAAGCCGACCTTCGCAGCGATCTGCTCCATCGATAGGCGCGTCGACTCGAGCAATTGCTGTGCCCGTCGAACGCGCTGCACCGACAACCATTGCACCGGCGTCGTACCGGTCTGCTCGCGAAAGCGTCGGCTGAACGTGCGCGTGCTCATCGCCGCGCGGCGCGCCAATGCGTCGAGCTTGAGGTCGGCAGTCAGGTGCGCGCTCATCCATTGCAGCAGCGGCGCCAGGCTGCTCGCCGACGCGGGTGCTTCGTGCACGATGTACTGCGCTTGACCGCCGCTGCGCTCGAGCGGCACCACCGCACGGCGGGCGGCGTCGGCGGCGACCGCTGCGCCGTGATCGAGTCGCAGCATGTGCAGACATAGATCGAGACCGGCCGCGGCGCCGGCCGACGTCAGGATCTTGCCGCTATCGACGTACAGCACGTTCGGGTCGACCTCGATCGCCGGATAGCGTTCGGCGAGTTCCCGTGCGGCGAGCCAGTGCGTCGTCGCGCGCTTGCCGTCGAGGAGTCCCGCCGCCGCCAGCACGAACGCGCCGCTGCAGATCGAGGCGACCCGTGCGCCGCGTGCGGCGGCGGCGCGTACCGCGTCGAGCACGGCGTCGTCGATCGGCATCGACGGGTTGTCGATGCCGGGCACGATCACGGTGTCGGCGTGGCGCACGTGGCGCAGGTCGCACGGAACGCGAATGTCGAAGTAGCCCGCTTTGACGAGCGGTGCTTCGCCGCAGACGTGCACTCGATATGGCGCGCGACCGTTGCGGCGTACACGCGCGAACACTTCGCACGCGATCGACAGATCGAACGAGACGACGCCGTGCAGCGCGATCACCGCAACGACGTGCACGTCGTCGCGCGTGCTCGCGAGCGGCGCCGAGCGCGAAGGCCGAGGTTTGGCCGTTCGAGTAGACCCGGCCGGTTTTAGCTTCGCCATCGGATTCCAGCCACACGATTCGACCAGCCGATCTTCGTTGGCGCGGCCTCGATGCGTCAACCTTGGTGGCGGTGTATGCCGCGATCTAGACCGACAGGGCATTGCACGACCGTTTCGGACGTGCGACGTATATCGACCCAATCACAGTGGCTGAAAAGAGATGAACAATGGCAATTTGGCCACTAGCCCGAACCGCGTCGTCGCCATACCGTGGCGCCATCGAACACGGAGGATAGGCGATGACCGACGAATTGAAGTGGGCACGTATCGACGAACAGCCGCGCCTGCAGGTTGCGATGCTGTTGTATCCCGGGCTCACGTTGCTGGACCTGGTCGGGCCGGAGGCGGCGCTGTCGATGTTCGCCGACGTGCACTTGGTCTGGAAAACGCGCGCGCCGATCACCACCGACACCGGCGTGCGCATCGAACCGAACGCGACGTTCGACGATTGTCCGCGCGACCTCGACGTGTTGTTCGTACCCGGCGGTTTCGGTACGGCGGCGGTGATGCAGGACGCCGACGCGCTCGCCTTTCTGCGCGATCGGGCGCAGACCGCGCGCTACGTCACGTCGGTGTGCTCGGGATCGCTGGTGCTCGGCGCGGCCGGATTGCTGCAAGGCTACAAGGCGACGACGCACTGGTCGGCGCACGAGATGCTCGCGGCGTTTGGTGCAATCCCGGTGAAGAGCCGCGTCGTGATTGATCGCAACCGGATGTCCGGCGGCGGCGTCACGGCCGGCATCGACTTCGGGCTCACGCTGCTTGCGCAACTACGCGGCGTCGACGCGGCGAAGCTCAGCCAGCTCGCGATGGAATACGATCCGGCGCCGCCGTTCGACGCCGGCTCGCCGGAGGCGGCCGGGTCGGAATTGACGCAACGCGCGCTCGCATTCGTGGGACAAGCGATCGCCGATACGGCGGTATTGCTCGGAACGCCGACGGCCGCGTAATGGCGCGGAGTGGGCACAACCGACTCAGCTGCGTTGTCGCCCACCGACTGCGCGGTCGAGGTTCAGGTGCGCCACGGCTCGACCAGGATCTTCGCGTGTCGCTCCGGGTCGCGCAGCGCCTCGAACGACGACGCGACCGCGTCGAGCCCGACGTGCGCGGTGATCAGCGGTGCGACGTCGAACGAGCCGTCGGCGATGTGGTGCAGCGTCTGGCGGAACTCGTCGAGCGAGTAGCCGAGCACGTACTGCACCGACAGTTCCTTGTTGATCGCGATCAACGGCCGGGCGTGGTCCATCTCGAGGCACACGCCGACGACGACGATGCGTGCGTTCTGCGGCGCCGCGAGAAAAATCTTGTCGATGCTGCCGGGCACGCCGATGCACTCGAAGATCACGACGTCGCGGCTGCGCTTCAGTTCCTGCGCATCGAACGCCGAACCCGCCTTCGGATCGAGCGCGAGGTGCGCGCCTTGGCCGAGTGCGAGTTCGCGCCGCCGCGGCGAATAGTCGGCCGCGACGATCGGCCCGGCGCCGCGTTGCTCGAGCGCAGTGATGATCGCGAGCCCGACCGGACCGCACCCGAGCACGAGAATCGCTTCGTTACCGGCGAGCCGCGCCTTGTTCACCGCGTGCAGACCGACCGCCATCGGCTCGGTGAGCGCCGCGTGCGTATCGGGCGTTCCGTTCGGCACCGGCAGCAGCAGCGAGCGCGACAACACCATGTATTCGGCAAAGCCGCCGGGGATCTCCGCCGAATAGCCGACCGCCAACGGATTCGCCCGCGCGAGCATCGGCACCGAACAGACGAGTTGCCCAACGGCCAAGTCGTGGGGCGTATTCGGGCCGTAGTCGACGACCTCCGCCGAGAACTCGTGGCCGAGCACGACAGGGTCGAACGTCGTCAGCTTGAACGCGCCGCCGGCTTCGCGACTCGTGGCAACGAAAGCGTCGGTGTGCCGCGCCGCGTGCAGGTCGGACCCGCAGATGCCGCATGCGCGCGTCCTGACGAGCACTTCACCGGTTTGCGGAACCGGGTCGGGTACGGTGTCGACCCAGATCCTTCCGCGCTGCATCAAGGCTGCACGCATATCGTTCATTCTCCCGCTCGACGTCGGATCGGATGGTAGTCGGTCCCGGCGCGTTACCGAAGAGAAGACCGACGCGAAGAGGCACGAGCGCGATGAATCCCGACAACTTCGGCGTCCGTCCGAAGCGACGCCTCGTTACCAGCCGCGCCGCGTGCCGAGCCCGCGTCGTCCGCCTACGCGATCAGTTCGAAGCCATTGCGGGATTGTTGGATCTACACCGATTCCGAAGATCAGAAGGGCGGTGAGGCCGGCCGACGTGACACCGCGCGGTCTGAACATGGCTGTTCACGCCGGGACAGTTGAATGAGTTGATCGCGGTGTTGGATCGGCTGCGGACGACGGCGGGGGCGGTCTGACGCGCTTCTTTTCGATCCAATCC
>DASRZO010000462.1:0-7002 GCA_035686405.1 Pseudomonadales bacterium
GCGTTGGTACGCCAGTTGCTCGAACGCCATTGCGCTGCGGGCGGCGCCGCCGTGTGCGCGACGCACCAGCCGCTGCGCGTCGCAGCGGCGCGCGCGTGCGTATTGGGGCGCGCGGCATGAGTGCGATCGCTTTCGCCCGCACTCCGTCGAGCGGCCGCGCGTTCGTTGCGCAGCTGCAGCGCGATCTGACGATCACGTTCCGGTCGCGCGCCGATTTCGTCAATCCGCTGATGTTCTACGTGATCGGCATCGCGCTGTTCCCGCTCGGCGTCGGTCCGGGGCCGGATCGGCTCGCGCTGATCGCGCCCGGCGTGTTGTGGGTGCTCGCGCTGTTGTCGACGTTGCTGTCCCTCGATGCGCTCTTCCGGCGCGACTTCGACGACGGCACGCTCGAGCAATTGGTGCTGAACGTCGATCCGTTGTTCGTCGGCGTGCTGGCGAAAGTGTCGGCGCATTGGCTGGTGACCGGGTTGCCGCTCGCGCTGCTGTCGCCGATCGCGGCGCTGATGCTGTTCTTGCCGGGCAGCGCGGTCGGCGCATTGGTGCTGTCGCTGTTGATCGGTACGCCGATCCTGAGTCTGCTCGGCGCCGTCGGCGCGGCGCTGACGGTCTCGCTGAAGCGCGGCGGTTTGCTGCTGACGCTGATCGTGTTGCCGCTGTACGTGCCGGTGCTGATTCTCGGCGCCGGCGCGGTGACCGCGGCGGTCGACGGGCTCGACCCGACGCCGCAGCTCACGTGGCTCGCGGCCATCTTCGCGCTGATGCTGACGCTCACCCCCTTTGCGGCCGCGTTGGCGCTGCGGGTCGGCTTGGAGTGACGCGATGAACCGTCTCAAAACGCTGTGGCATCGGCTCGGTTCGCCGCGCTGGTTCTTCGAAATCAGCGCGCCGTGGGCGAACGGCTCGATCGCGATCGGATTGATCGGGATCGCGGTCGGTCTCGGCTGGGGGCTCGCGATCGCGCCGCCCGACTATCTGCAGGGCGATAGCTTCCGGATCATGTATCTGCACGTACCCGCGGCGATCCTGTCGGAGTCGTGCTACATGCTGATGGGCGCGGCCGGCGTGGTGCTGCTCGTGTGGCGGATGAAGCTCGCCGACATGGTGATCGCCGCCGCGGCGCCGATCGGCGCGGCGTTCTGCGCGATCGCATTGCTGACGGGGGCGATCTGGGGCCGGCCGACGTGGGGCACGTGGTGGGTGTGGGACGCGCGGACGACGTCGGTGCTGGTGCTGTTGTTTCTGTACTTCGGCGTGATCGCGCTGCGCCAGGCGATGCCGCGCGAGGAAACCGCCGGCCGCGCGTGCGCGATCCTGGCGATCGTCGGCGTCGTCGACATCCCGATCATCAAATACTCGGTCGACTGGTGGCTGACGCTGCACCAACCGTCGACGTTCAAACTGACGGCGGCGCCGTCGATGCCGCCGGAAATGTACCTGCCGCTGCTCGTCAGCGTGCTCGGGTTCTACGCGTTCTTCGCCGGCGTGCTGCTGCTCGGCGTCGGCAACGAGATCCTGCGGCGCGAACAGCGCACGCAGTGGGTGAGCGATCTGGTGCGGAGCCGCGCGTCGTGAGTTTCGAGAGCTGGCACGACTTCCTTTATATGGGCGGGCACTACGCCTTCGTATGGAGCGCGTACGGTATCGGCGTTGCCGGCATCGCGTTCATCCTGCTGCGCCCGCTGCGCGCCCGGCGCCGGTTCTTCGCCGAACACACGCAGCGCCTGCGGCGCCAAGCTCCGACTGCGAACGGTGAGTACGATGCATCCGGTACGGCGTAAACGGCTCATCGCCATCGTGTTCCTGCTCGCCGGTGTCGGCGTGACCGTGCTGCTCGTGCTGCGCGCGCTGAACCAGAACATCAACTTGTTCTATCCGCCGTCGCAGGTCGTCTCCGGCGAAGCGCCGGTCGGGCCGCGCATTCGCGCCGGCGGTATGGTGAAAGAGGGCAGTCTGCAACGCGCCAACGATAGCCTCGAGGTGCGCTTCGTCGTCACCGACATGCAAGGCGCCGACTTCACCGTCGTGTACGCCGGCATCCTTCCCGACCTGTTCCGCGAAGGCAAAGGCGTGCTCGCGACCGGCCGTCTCGGCAGCGACGGCGTGTTCGTCGCCGACGAGGTGCTGGCGAAGCACGACGAGAACTACATGCCACCCGAGATCAAAGGTATGCACAAGCCGTCATGATGTCCGTATCGAACGAACCGCTACCGTCGAGCGAGGTGTCGTCGTCGTGATTCCCGAACTCGGTCATTTCGCGCTCATTCTCGTGTTCGCGCTGTCGCTCGCGCTCGGCATCGTGCCGCTGGTCGGTGCGGCGCGCGGCTACGGCGCGTGGATGCGCAGCGCGTTTTCGCTCGCCGCGGGTGTCGCCGTATTCGCCGCGGTCGCGTTCGGCAGCCTGGTCTTCGCGTTCGTCACCGACGATTTCTCGGTGCGCTACGCCGCCAACAATTCGAATTCGCTGCTGCCGATCTACTACAAGGTCGCTGCGGTGTGGGGCGCCCACGAAGGTTCGTTCCTGCTGTGGATTCTGATCAGCTCGATCTGGACGCTGGCAGTGGCGACCTTCAGCCGCCATCTGCCGCTCGCGATGATCAGCCGAGTGCTCGCGGTGCTCGGCGCCTTGATCGCCGGTTTCGCCGCGTTTTCGTTGTTCACCAGCAATCCGTTCGAGCGCGCGCTGCCGATTTCGCCGACCGAAGGCGCGGACTTGAATCCGCTGCTGCAGGACTTCGGCCTCACCGTGCACCCGCCGATTCTGTACACCGGCTACGTCGGCTTCTCGGTCGCCTTCGCGTTCGCGGTCGCGGCGCTGCTGACCGGCAAGCTCGACGCCGCGTGGGCGCGCTGGTCGCGGCCGTGGACGAACGTCGCGTGGGCGTTCTTGTCGGTCGGCATCGCGCTCGGCAGTTGGTGGGCGTACTACGAGCTCGGCTGGGGCGGCTGGTGGTTCTGGGACCCGGTCGAGAACGCGTCGTTCATGCCGTGGCTGATGGGTACCGCCTTGGTGCACTCGTTGGCGGTGACGGAGAAGCGCGGCGCGTTCAAGAGCTGGACGGTGTTGCTCGCGCTCGGCGCGTTCTCGTTGTCGTTGCTCGGGGCGTTCATCGTGCGTTCCGGCGTGCTGACGTCCGTGCACGCGTTCGCCGTCGATCCGAAGCGCGGCCTGTTCATCCTCGCGTTCCTCGGCGTCGTGGTCGGCGGGTCGCTGACGCTGTATGCGGTGCGCGTGCCGCTGATTCGTTCGCGCGTGCATTTCTCCGGTCTTTCGCGCGAAGTGTTGTTGCTGGTCAACAACGTATTGCTCGTCGTCGCGATGTCCGTCGTGCTGCTCGGCACGCTGTATCCGCTCGCGTACGAAGCGGTCACCGGCGGCGGCAAGATCTCGGTCGGTCCGCCGTATTTCAACTCGGTGTTCATTCCGTTGATGGTGGTGCTGACGCTCGCGCTCGGCGTCGGGCCGTCGGCGCGCTGGAAACGCACGAGCGTCGAATTCCTCGTGCAGCGCCTCGGCGCCGTATTCGCCGCGAGCGTCGTGCTCGGCGTCGCGTTGCCGCTCGCCGTCACGGGTGCGTTCAAGTGGCAGGTCGCGATGGGCACGACGCTCGCGCTGTGGATCGTCGCGACGCACGTGCAGGACGTGTGGCTGCAAGCCGGCAAACGGGTCTCCGGCATTGCGCGATTGCCGGCCGGCTACGTCGGCATGACGCTCGCGCACCTCGGTTTCGCGATGACGCTGTTCGGCATCGTCGTCACCAGTCACCAGTCGCTCGAACGCGACGTGCGTTTGGCGCCCGGCGGCTCGGCGCAGCTCGGTGCGATCACGTTCACGTTGACCGCGGTCGATCGCGTGCGCGGGCCGAACTACCTCGCCGAACAAGGCAGCGTGCGCGTCGACGGCGACGGTGCGACGTACGTGTTGTTTCCGGAGAAGCGCCACTATCTCGCCGGCGGCCAGGTGATGACCGAAGCGTCGATCTCGCCGGGCATCACGCGCGACGTCTACGTCGCGATGGGCGAACCGCTCGACGACGGTGCGTGGACGATGCGGCTGCACTACAAGCCCGTCGTGCGCTGGGTGTGGGTCGGCGCGCTCTTCATGGCGTTCGGAGGCGTACTCGCGGTCACCGACATGCGCTATCGGCGGCTGCGCGTGCGCCGCGACGCCGTCGCGGCGGTCGAGTCCGGCGCGTGAGTCGCGCGAGCCTCTTCGTTCCGCTCGCCGCGTTCATCGTGATCGCGGGATTGTTGTACGCGGGCTTCAGTCTCAACGATCCGCACGTGTTGCCGTCGGCGCTGATCGGCAAGCCGTTCCCGGCGTTCGATTTGCCCGCGCTCGACGACGGCGCGGACGCGCGTCGATTCAGCGCCGCCGACGTGCGC
The DNA here is from genome assembly GCA_035686405.1 of Pseudomonadales bacterium. Lineage (GTDB taxonomy): Bacteria > Pseudomonadota > Gammaproteobacteria > Pseudomonadales > Azotimanducaceae > DATJGR01. Next base: position 4,387 of record DASRZO010000462.1, read on the forward strand.
GGCCCGGCGCTCGTCAACGTGTGGGCCACGTGGTGCCCGACGTGTCGTGCCGAGCACGAAGAACTGCTGCGCATCCATCGCGAGACCGGGTTGCCGATCATCGGCGTCAACTACAAGGACGACTCCGCTCAGGCGCGCGACTGGCTGCGGCGGTTGGGCAACCCGTACGTGTTCAACATCGTCGACGCGACGGGTTCCCTCGGCGTCGATCTCGGCGTGTACGGCGCGCCGGAGACGTTCCTGGTCGATGCGTCCGGCACGATCGTCTACAAGCGCGTCGGCGACGTGAATCCGGCGGTGTGGGAGCGCGAGATCAAACCGCAAGTCGATGCGTTGAAAGCGGGGCCGGCGCGTGGTTGAACGGCGCTTGCGACGGGCGCTCACGGCGTTCGCGTTCGCCTGTCTCGCGTCGATTGCGACGCTCGGTCATGCGGCGGGTCCGGCCGGCGCGATCGAAGCGTTCTCGTTCGATACCCCGGAACAAGAGGCGCGGTATCGGGCGCTGACCGAAGAGTTCCGCTGCCCGAAGTGCCTCAACACGAACCTGGCCGGCTCCGATGCGCCGATCGCCGCCGATCTGCGCGAGACGGTGCACCGACTGATTCTCGAAGGGGCGAGCGACCAGGCGATTCGCGACTACCTGCACGACCGTTACGGTGACTTCGTGCTGTACGACCCGCCGCTGCGTGCGGGCACCGTGCTGCTCTGGCTGATGCCGAGCACGTTGCTCGTCATCGGCGTCGTGATCATCGTCGTGATGGTGCGGCGACGCACCGGTGAAGAAGCGATCGACGCGTCCGAGCGCGCTCGGCTCGACGCGTTGCTCGCAGAGAACGCAGAGAAAAAGACATGACCGGCTTCGTGATCGGTGCAGCGATCTTTCTGCTCGTAGCGGCGGCGCTGGCGACGTGGCCGCTGCTGCAGCGGCGCGAGACGTCCGTCGCGGCCGATCGCCGTGCGACGAACGTCGACCTCTATCGGCAGCGCGTCGCCGAAATCGCACGCGACCGCGAGGCCGGCGTCGTATCGGCCGCCGACGCCGATGCGATGGCGCGCGAGTCGGCTGCGGCGCTGCTCGACGACGAGGGTTCCGACGATGCGCGGTCGCACGTCGAGGTGACGTCGGACGGGCCCGGTCGATGGGTCGCGGCCGTACTCGTCGTCGCCATCGTGGGGTTGTCGGTGACGCTGTACCGATACCTCGGCGCCTACGACGCCGTGAAGCTCGGCGCAGCGACGCAGGTATTGCGCGACGCCGACGCCGATCCGGCCGCGCTCGGCGATTTCGTGAAGCAACTGCGTGCCCGCGTCGCGACGAAACCCGACGACGCCGAGAGTTGGTTCCTCCTCGGGCACACGCTGCTCAGGCTCGACGATGCGAAGGGCGCGGTCGACGCATTCGAACACGTCTATGCGCTCGATCCCGACGACGTCACGGTGCAAATCGCGCTCGCGCAATCGCGCTTCGCCGCCGACGGCGGCGCGATCAGCGACGCGAATCGCGCGCTGCTCGAACGCATCCTCGCCGACGATCCGCGCCAAGCCAACGCCCTCGAAATGTTGGCGCTCGATGCGTTTCGACGCAGCGACTATCAAAGTGCGGCGCGCTATCTCGAAACGGCGTTGTCGGGCGGTACCGCCGGCGCGCGCGCGGCGGCGCTGCAGCAGGGACTCAAACAAGCGCGCGCGATGATCGGCGATGCGGGTCCGGCGCTCGACGTGACGGTCGATCTCGGCGCGGCGATCCGCGGGATGCCTGCGACCGCGGCGCTGTTCGTGTACGCGCGGCGTCCCGGCGAGCGGATGCCGTTGTTGGTCGCGCGTCGCCCGCTGGACGGCACGTCGATCACCGTTCGACTCGATCGCGCCAACGCGATGCAGGGCGACGTGACGCTGACGCCCGGCGAGATCGTCGACGTCGCGGCGCGCGTGTCGCCGAGCGGCGACATCATGCCCGGCGCGAACGACCCGCAGGCACATCGCCCCGGGGTCGCGTTGACCAACGGCGTGACGCCCATCGCGCTCGCGCTCGGGCCGCCGCCGGCGGTTGCGCAGCTGCCGGAGCCCGCGATGCCCGAGCCGAACGCCGGGCCTGCAACGGCGACACTTCCAACGACTGCACTTGCAACGACTGCACCGGCGGCGGCGAATGGCGCCGCCGTGCACGTCAGCGTCGCGCTGGCACCGGGCGTCGCCGTGGCGCCGCCGGCGCGGATCTTCGTCATCGCGCGGCAGCCGAACGGGCCGCCGATGCCGATCGCGGTGCGTGCGCTCGACCCGGCAGCGCTGCCGCAGCAACTCGTCTTGACCGATCGCGACGCGATGCAACCGAGCCGGGTGCTCAGCATGTTCGATCGGGTCGAGGTGGTCGCGCGGCTGTCGCGGTCGGGTAATCCGATCCGGCAACCCGGCGACCTCGAAAGTCCGAGCCAAGTGCTCGATCCCCACACGGCTGCCACGGCCGCGCTGATCATCGGCGGCTGACCGCAAGAAATCGTCGCTTCGGCGGGAAACAAAATCGGTTCGATGCTGTCGAACCGCCTAGTCGATCGCTGAAGCCACATGCAATTGCGGAGTGAAGATGGGATTCAAACCTGCGGCTAGCCTGACCGAACA
>DASRZO010000463.1:0-12554 GCA_035686405.1 Pseudomonadales bacterium
CGAAGCTTACGGCGTTGAACCGCTGCCACCGAACGCGGTGGTCGAAAAGAATATTAGTGACGTCGAAGGCGTCGGTGAAGCGATCAAGCGTCTCGTCGGACGTTCGAAAGCCGGCAGCAAGCTGTCGGCGGTCGCAGTCGCGGGCTCGGCCGTGATCACGAAGACGATCGAAATGGATGCGGCGCTCTCCGACGAAGAGCTCGAAAACCAGATCACCGTCGAGGCCGACCAGTACATTCCCTACCCGCTCGACGAAGTTGCGATCGACTTCGAGGTGCAGGGCCTGTCGGAGCGCAATCCGGAGCAGGTCGAGGTTCTACTCGCGGCTTGTCGCAAGGAAAACGTCGAACTGCGCGAAGCTGCGCTCGATCTCGGCGGCCTGAAGGCGCGGGTGGTAGACATCGAAGCGCACGCGATGAAGCGCGCGTTCGAACTGATCAAATCGCAGCTTGGCGAGAATGCGGACGATCTGGTCGTCGCGATCATCGATATCGGCGCGACCATGACGACGTTGTCGGTGTTGGCGGACGACAAATCGATCTACACCCGCGAACAGCTTTTCGGCGGGAAGCAGCTGACGGAAGAGATTCAGCGCCGCTACAGCTTGTCGTTCGAAGAAGCCGGTCTAGCGAAGAAGCAAGGCGGGCTGCCGGACGACTACGAAGCCGAGGTGCTGCAGCCGTTCAAGGAAGCCTGTCTGCAGCAAGTGACGCGGTCACTGCAATTCTTCTTCTCGTCGAGCCAATACGACGACGTCGATTACATCGTACTGGCGGGCGGTACGTCGTCGATCGAAGGTCTCGCCGAGATGATCGAAAACAAGCTCGGAACGCCGACGGTGATCGCGAACCCGTTCGTCGACATGTCGATCGCTTCGAAGGTCGACGCCAACGCGCTCGCGAACGACGCGCCGGCAATGATGATTGCGTGTGGTCTGGCGATGAGGAGCTTCGACTGATGGCACGTATCAACCTACTACCTTGGCGCGAGTGGGAGCGCGAGCGTAAGAAGAACGAGTTCCTCGTCAGGCTAGGCGGCTCGTTCGTGGTGGGTTTGCTGCTCGTACTGGCCGGCGGCTGGTATCTCGACCACTCGATTCAGAATCAGAACGCGCGCAACCAGTTCATCAAAGACAAGATCACGATCCTCGATCAGCAGATCGCCGAGATCCGAGATCTACGTGCGAAGCGTGAACAGTTGCTCGCGCGGATGCGGGTCATTCAAGAACTGCAAGGTAACCGGCCGGTCATCGTTCGCGTGTTCGACGAGTTGGTACGAACGCTCGCGAAGGGCGTGTACTTCACGTCGGTGCAGTTGAAAGACCACACGCTTTCGATCGACGGGACAGCCGAGTCGAACAACCGAATCTCTTCGGAAATGCGCAATCTCGATGGCTCGCAGTGGTTCAAGGAACCGAACCTGAAAGGCATCAAGGAGAACGCCGATGCCGGTGCGCAGGCGAGCAACTTCCAGATGACCGTCGTCCAGACGAGTCCGAAGGCGGCAGGCGCGAAAGGGGCGGAGGAGTAAGCGATGGCGCTGCAGGACACTCTCGACCAACTGCGCGGGCTAGAAATCGGCGACCTCGATGTCAACAACATCGGCGGTTGGCCGGCCGCGTTCAAAGCGATCTTGTTGCTGGTGGTCTTCATCGTCGTTTTGGTGGCAGGCTACTTCCTGTACCTGACCGACAAGCAAACGGCACTCGACGCCGCGCGGAAACAGGAAGCGGCGCTGCGCTCCGAATACGAGAGCAAAGCCTTCCAGGCGGCGAACCTGCCGCAGTACCGGCAACAGAAAGAAGAGATGGAAGCATCGTTCGGCACGATGCTGCGGCAGTTGCCGAGCGACACGGAAGTTCCGGGCTTGATCGAGGACATCACGCTGCAGGCGCTCGACAACGGCCTCGTCATCGAGAGCATCGATTTGCAGCCGGAGCGCAAGGCGGAGTTCTACGTCGAACTGCCGATCACGATCGTCGTGACGGGCGAATACCACAACATCGGTGCGTTCGTGTCCGGCGTCGCGAACCTATCCCGCATCGTCACGTTGCACGACTTCAACATCAAACCGACCGGCAAGGTGGGGACGAATCTGCGGATGTCGATCGTCGCGAAGACGTACCGATACCTGGGAGACGAAAAGTGATGCGCGCGCTCAGACATGCACTGCTGAGCCTGGGCGGCCTGTTGTTGATCGCGGGTTGCTCGTCCAGCAACGACTATCAAGACATCAAGGCGTTCATGGACCAGGTGGAGGCGAAGGGTAAGGGCACGATCGAACCGCTGCCGGAATTCCTGCCGTACCAAGCCTTTGCATACAGCGCCGGCAACATGCGCAGCCCGTTCGAACCGCCGATCGTGGTCAAGCCGATCGACCCGAACAAGAAGCTCGCCGTGAAACCGGATCCGAACCGCGTCAAGCAGTTCCTCGAGCAATTCAACATCAGTTCCATCGCGATGGTCGGCACGCTGTCACAAGGCGCCCGGCTGTTCGGTCTGGTGCGCGACCCGCAAGGCGGCGTCCATCGCGTCCAACTCGGCGACTACATGGGCATGGACAACGGCAAGATTCTCGCGATTGAAGAAAACAAGATCGAGTTACTAGAGATTGTGTCCGACGGCACCGGGGGCTGGGTCGAGCGCGAACGCACGGTGAACCTAGGAGGCGCTCAGTCATGAGGGTGAAGCTTATGGAAACAGGAACTTCGGCCGTAGCGCCGCGACTCGCGCGTGGGGCGGTCGCCGGGCTGCTGAGCGCGCTGACGTGGCTCGTCGCAACCTCTGCGTACGCGGCGACGATGCAATCGATCGAGTTCTCGTCGCTCCCAGGTGACAAGACCGAAATCCGGATGAAGTTCGACGGTACGCCGCCGGACCCGAAGGGATACACGATCGAGTCGCCGGCGCGCATTGCGCTCGACTTGATGGATACGAAGAGTGCGCTGACCTCGAAGTATCACAGCCTCGGGATCGGCAACGCGCGTGAAGTCACCGTCATCGAAGCCAAAGACCGCACCCGAGTCATCGTCAACCTGACGCAACTGGTTCCGTACGAAACGAAGATCGAGGGCGACACACTGGTTATGTACGTCGGCACCGGTGGCGGCGTGCAGGGCGTTCCGACACCACAGCAATATGGCGGCGCCGACGTCGCGAAGACCGATGGCCAAGCCGCGCGTGATTCGCGCGTGACCGACGTCGATTTCCGTCGCGGTGAAAACGGCGAGGGCCGCATCATCGTCACGCTGACCGATCCGAAAGCGCCGGTCGACGTGAGCAGCGAAGGTGGTCAGATCAAGATCCAAATCCGCAACACGCAATTGCCGGAGAATCTGCGTCGTCGTCTCGACGTCACGGATTTCGCGACGCCGGTGCAAGTCGTGGACGCAGTCCAGCAAGGTCCGAACATCGCGATTTCGGTCGCGGCGAAAGGCAACTACGACTACCTCGCGTATCAGGCGGACCAGACGTTGACCGTCAACGTGAATCCGATCACCGAGAAAGATCTCGCACGTCGCGACGACGTGTTCAAGTACAAGGGCGAGAAGCTGTCGCTGAACTTCCAAGACATCGAAGTGCGTTCGGTCCTGCAGCTGATCGCGGACTTCACGGACTTGAACTTGGTCGCGAGCGATACGGTTTCGGGCCGCATCACGTTACGCCTGAAGAACGTACCGTGGGACCAAGCGCTGGAGTTGATTCTGAAGACGAAAGGCCTCGACAAGCGTCAGGTCGGCAACGTGTTGTTGGTCGCCCCGGCTGCTGAAATCGCGGCGCGTGAAAAACTCGAACTCGAGAACCAGCGGCAGATCTCCGAGCTCGCGCCGTTGCGTACCGACTTCATTCAAGTGCGCTACGCGAGCGCCGGTGAGCTGTACAAGTTGTTCAGCACCAGTGGCCAGAAGACCGCGTCCGGTACGTCGGGCGGCGGTGCGGGCGCGGCGGGCGGTCGCAACTCGATCGTCTCTGCGCGCGGCAGCGTGATCGTCGATGAGCGCACCAACGCGATCATCTTGACCGATACGGCCGATCGGCTCGAAGAGTTCCGCAAAGTGATCGCGCAACTCGACGTCCCGGTACGGCAGGTGTTGATCGAATCGCGGATCGTCACTGCGAGCACGAACTACGACCAAGAACTCGGCATTCGTTGGGGCGGTGCGAGCATCGCGAACTCGAACGGCACGACGATCAAGACCGGCGGCAGCCTCAACACGCTGAACGAACTGCAGAACATCATCACGACCGGCAGCGGTCAGGTGACGTCGCCGGACGACTTGGTCGTCGACCTCGGCGTGGCCGCAGCGAGCTCGAGCTTCGGTATCGGGTTCACCGGTTCCGACTACCTCGTCGACTTGGAATTGACGGCCCTCGAGGTCGACGGCCGCGCACAAGTGGTTGCGCGTCCGAAGGTCATCACCGCAGACAAGCAGACGGCGACGATCGAATCGGGTACCGAAATTCCGTACCAAGAAGCGTCCAGCAGCGGTGCGACGTCGGTGTCGTTCAAGAACGCGGTGCTGTCGCTCGAAGTCACGCCGCAGATCACGCCGGATGACCGCATCATCATGACGTTGAAGGTGAACCAGGACTCCGTCGGCCAAGTGTTCAACGGCGTACCCAGCATCGATACGAACCAAGTGAAAACGCAGGTGCTCGTCGACAACGCGCAGACGGTCGTGCTCGGTGGCATCTTCAAAGACTCGGTCACGCAGTCGACGGAAAAGACGCCGTTCCTCGGCGATCTGCCGTACGTCGGCCGGTTGTTCCGGCGCACGCTCGACAAGAACGAGAAGCAGGAACTGCTGATCTTCATCACGCCGCGCATCATTCAGGAGTCGCTGACGACCCGGTGATAGCGCAGTCGGGGACGACTTGGAAACGTCCCCGTATTAGACTGAACGGCGCCCTCTCGGCGCCGTTCGTCGTTATGGATTCCAAGAATCACAACGTTTTCCTGATCGGTTTGATGGCTGTCGGCAAGTCGACGGTCGGGCGTCTGTTGTCTGAAGAGTTGCAGTTGCCGTTCTTTGATACCGATCGCGTCGTCGAAGAGCGCGCGGGTGCCGAAATCGCATGGATCTTCGACGTCGAAGGCGAAGCCGGCTTTCGCGAACGCGAACATCAGGCGGTCGACGAATTGACGCAGCGCGAAGGCGTCGTGCTCGCAACCGGCGGCGGAGTGATATTGCGCGAAGACAATCGGCGCAACCTCGCCGAGCGCGGCATCGTCGTGTTCCTCGACTCCCCGATCGACAAACTGTTGCAGCGCACGCGTCACGACAAGCGCCGCCCGCTGCTGCAGAATGGCGACCCGCGCGCGACGCTCGAGCGATTGTCGCGCGAACGATCGCCGCTGTACGCAAGCATCGCGGACTACAAATTCTGTGCCGATCGCCACTCGGCAAAGACGTTGGCGAGGGACATCGCCGATCGCCTTCGCGCGGACGGAAGATTCGAGTGATCTCGACGCTGACGGTCGAACTCGGTGAGCGCAGCTATCCGATTCTCGTCGGCAGCGATTTGCTGCGCGATACGACGCGCCTGAGTTCATTCGTATCTGGTCGCCAGGTTTGTATCGTCACCAACGAGACCGTTGCGGCGCTGTATCTCGAGACGCTGCGGAATACATTCGCCGGTTTTGCGGTGGACGCGTGCGTGTTGCCCGACGGCGAGCAATACAAGACGCTCGCGACGTATGGCACGTTGATCGACCATTTGATCGCGAATCGGCACGCGCGTACGACGACGTTGGTCGCGCTCGGCGGCGGCGTGATCGGCGACATCACCGGTTTCGCGGCGGCCACGTATCAGCGCGGCGTAGCGTTCATTCAGGTGCCGACGACGCTGCTCGCGCTGGTCGATTCGTCGGTCGGCGGCAAGACGGCGGTCAACCATCCGTCCGGCAAGAACATGATCGGCGCGTTCTACCAGCCGCGTGCGGTGATCGCCGACCTCGAAACGCTCCGGACACTGCCGCAACGCGAGTACTTGGCCGGTATCGCCGAAGTGGTGAAGTACGGCGTGATTCGCGATGCGGAGTTTTTCGCGTGGCTGGAACACAACGTCGCTGCATTGCTCGCGCGCGATCGCGACGCGCTGAATCACGCGGTCATCACGTCGTGCCGGATCAAGGCGGCGGTCGTCGGCGCGGACGAACGCGAAGACGGGGTGCGTGCAATTCTCAACTTCGGACATACGTTCGGCCATGCGATCGAGACGCTCACGCGTTACGAATATCTGCACGGCGAATCGATTTCGATCGGCATGGTGATGGCGGCGGACACGTCGAAGCGTTGCGGGATGCTGGGCGCCGGGACGGCACACAGAATCAAAGCGCTTCTTGCCGCGTTCGGATTGCCGGTCGTGCCCCCGGGGAATTTGACTGCGGCGGCGTTGCGGGGCGCGATGGGCGTCGACAAGAAGGTCGTCGACGGACGGATACGCCTCGTGTTGACGCACGGTCTCGGCGATGCGGTCGTGACGGACCGCTTCGATCCGGCGGCGCTGGAAGCGACGCTGACGGCGGGCGGACGACTCTGTGAAGATTGACGGCCGTACCTCGCTCGAATCGTTGGGGCTTTCCAGGAACCCGTTCGGGGAGGCCGTCGACGAGTTCTTCTCGGATGGAGACCGCGGCCGACAACTCGACGAACTGCGGCACTTGGCGCGCTGGTCGCGTCGACTGCTCGCGGTGACAGGTGAGCGCGGTGTCGGCAAATCCACGTTGTATCGAGCGTTGTCGAATCGACTCGATCCCGGCGTCAAAGCCGCGCGAATCAACGCGAATTTGACGAGCGACACCCGCGAAGTGCTCGCGGGGATCATTCACGGGTTCGGGATGGCGGTGCCTGCGAACGCGGACCCGCGTTTGTTGATCGAGTTGATCGCACTGCACGTGCGCGAGCAGATCGATGCGAATCGCTATTGCCTGGTACTGATCGACGACGCGCATCTGCTCGAGCTGCGCGCGCTCGAACAATTGCTGAAGTTGATCGACGCCGGTGCGGAAGAAGGGTTGCGCATCGTGTTCTTCGCCGAGGCGTACTTCGTACAGTCGCTCGACAAAGCGTCGAAGCGTTCGGAACAAGGTCAAAACTGGCACGAGATCCGTTTGTCGCCGTTCACCGATGACGAGGCGCGCCGCTACGTCGATTTTCGGCTCGCCGCGGCGGGTCACGAAGGGCGTTCGCCGTTCACGCCGAATCAGTTGTCCGTGATCGTCGGCGGTTCGGGCGGGTTGCCCGGGCGCATCGACGAGCTCGCGAGCGCGATTCTCACGGGCGAGCTGACCATCAACGACGAGCGCCGGTGGCTGCCGCGGATGCATCGCGCGCTGGCGCTGTTGGTGTTGATCGCGGCGGGCATGGGTTGGTTGATCTTCTACAACTACGACTCATCGTCCGGTGGGCCGACCGCCGCAAAAAACGGTGCGAAAGATGCGGCGAACTCGACGGCGCGGTCGTCCGCCCAGGCCGCGCCCGAGCCCGTCGTCAAAGGCGACACATCGTCGCTTACGCTGGCGGTACCGCAGGCCGGTTCGTCCAACGAGTCGACAGCGGCGCGCGAGCCGAGCAAGACGCCTGTCTCGAACACTTCCAACATGGCGGTATCGGCGCCGGTTGCGTTGCCGAGCGAGGCGGTCGCGTCGTCTAAATCGGGACCGTCTGCCGACGATTCGCCCGGCGCGCCGTCGAAAGTCGACGCGCGAATCGGCGGTGCAACGAAGACGTCAGCTGTCGAGCCGGCGAAAGCGAACACGGTCGCGCAGAGCGCTCCTGCGAAGCCCGACGCGGCAGCTGTGCTCGCCGAGGGCGACGTCTCGAAGGCGGATTCGACCAAGACCGAGACCGCCAAGCGCGAGGCGGCCGTGTCGAACGCGGTGAAAACCGACACATCGAAGGCCGACGCAACGAAGAAGCCCACGCCGGTCGTTGCTCTCGCGCCGGAGCGTAAGCCGTCAGGTACGGTTGCGAGCACGCCCCCTGCCGCGGCCGTTGGCAAGCCTCAGACCGCGCAGTGGTTGCGGCAGCAGCCGGCGAAGTACTTCACGCTCCAATTGTTCGCAACGACGAGCCGTGAAAAGCGCGACGCCTTCGTCAACCAACAAGAGCATCCGGATCGATTCGCGACGTTCGAGACGATGCGCAACGGCGAGCCGTGGTACGCCGTGACGTACGGGGTCTATGCGACGCAGGCGGAGGCGAAGTCCGCAGCAGCGTCGCTGCCCGCGAGCATCGGGAAAGTCGAACCGTGGATACGCACGCTCGCCTCGGTGCAGTCCGCCATGCAATGACGGCGTAGTCCTGCGCTACGGCAGCAGCGTCTGCCCCATCAGGAAACGGTCGATCTCGCGCGCTGCCTCGCGCCCTTCGTTGATCGCGCGCACGACGAGGGACTGACCGCGGCGGCAATCGCCGGCCGCGAACACCTTCTCGACGTTCGTCGCGTACTTGCCGTAGTCGGCGCGCAGGTTGCTGCGCGGGTCGTAGGCGATGCCGAGTGGATCGGTCGCGCGGTGCTCGGGTCCGAGGAAGCCCATCGCGATCAGGATCAGATCGGCCTTCCACCGTTTTTCCGTGCCTGGAACTTCTTCGAGTTTCGGTCCGACGAATTTCACTTCGGTCGTCCGAATGCCGGTCAGCTTGCCGTTCTTGCCTTCGAAGCCCTTGCCCGAGATGCAGTACACGCGCGGATCGGCCCCGAAGCGCTTCGTGGCCTCTTCGTGACCGTAGTCGACGCGAAAGATCTTCGGCCACGTCGGCCACGGATTGTCCGGTGCGCGACCGGCCGGCGGTTGCGGCAGGATCTCGAAGTTCACGAGCGACTTGCAGCCGTGGCGCAGCGACGTGCCGATGCAGTCGGTGCCGGTGTCGCCGCCGCCGATCACGATGACGTCTTTGTCCTTTGCCGAAATGTACTTGCCGTCTGCGTGTTTCGAGTCGAGCAGGCTCTTCGTGTTCGCGCGCAGGAAATCCATTGCGAAGTGAATGCCGGCGAGTTCGCGCCCCGGAATCGGCAGATCGCGCGCGACCGTCGCGCCGGTCGTGAACAGCACCGCGTCGTTGTCGCGCATCAGCGAACGCACGTCGAACGTGCCGTCGCTGCCGTCAGCGACGTTGGTCGACAGGAAGAACTCGACGCCTTCGGCGCGCAGCAGATCGACACGGCGGTTCACGACGCGCTTGTCGAGCTTCATGTTCGGAATGCCGTACATCAGCAAGCCGCCGATGCGGTCGGCGCGCTCGTACACCTTCACGAGATGGCCGGCTTGGTTGAGTTGCGCCGCCGCGGCAAGGCCTGCCGGGCCCGAGCCGACGATCGCGACCCGCTTGCCGGTGCGCGTCACGGGCGGCGTCGCGACGACCCAGCCTTCGTCGAAGCCGCGATCGATGATCGCCATCTCGATGTTCTTGATCGTCACCGCCGGATCGGTGATGCCGAGCACGCATGCACCCTCGCACGGCGCCGGACACACGCGTCCGGTGAACTCCGGAAAATTGTTCGTCTGGTGCAGTCGATCGAGCGCTTCGCGCCAACGGCCGCGATAGACCAGGTCGTTCCATTCCGGAATCAAGTTGTGGATCGGACAGCCATCGGTCGACTGACAGAACGGCACGCCGCAATCCATGCAGCGCGAACCCTGCGTCGCGAGATGCTTCGGATCGTGCGCGGTGTAGATCTCGTCGAAGTCGAGCAACCGAGCTTTTGCGTCTCGGTAGGCTTCGGTCTTGCGCGGGAACTCTTTGAACCCGGTCGGCTTACCCATGCTGTCTGTTGTCTTCTTTGCTTTTAGGCTTCGGCAGCGAACGGGAGCGGCGCGCCGGTCTTGCGTGCTTCGAGCACGCGTTTGTAATCCACCGGCATCACTTTGACGAAGCGGCCGACGCTGCGACCCCAGTCATGCAGGATCGTCTTCGCAACCGTCGAGCCGGTGAACGCCAGGTGGTTCTCGATCGATTTCTTCAGTTCGAGGATGTCTTCATCTTCGGCCAGCGCTTCGAGTTCGACCATCTCGGTGTTGCAGCGTTCGGGGAATTCGCCGTGCGGGTCGTACACGTACGCGATGCCGCCGCTCATGCCCGCTGCGAAGTTGCGACCCGTCTCGCCGAGTACGACGACGCGCCCGCCGGTCATGTATTCGCAGCCGTGATCGCCGACCCCCTCGATGACCGCGTTGGCGCCGCTGTTGCGAACGGCGAACCGCTCGGCCGCGACGCCGCGGAAATAGGCTTCACCGCTCGTCGCACCGTACAGCACGACGTTGCCGACGAGGATGTTGCGCTCGGCGGCGAACGAACTCGTCGTCGGCGGATAGATGATGATGCGGCCGCCGGACAACCCTTTGCCGACGTAGTCGTTGGCATCGCCTTCTACTTCGAGCGTCACGCCTTTCGCGAGCCACGCGCCGAAGCTCTGGCCCGCGCTGCCGAAGAAGCGGAAGTGGATCGTGCCGTCCGGCAGCATCGCCGGTCCGCAGCGGCGAATGATCGCATTCGACAACATGCCGCCGACGACACGGTTCGTGTTCACGATCGGTAGGTTCTGCTGGACTTTTTCGCCGTTCGCGAGCGCCGGCTCGGCGAGACGAATGAGCTCGTTGTCGAGCGCCATGTCGAGCTCGTGATCCTGCTTGTGCTGCGCGTACGAGCCGAGGAAGTCCTCCGGCTGTTCGGCGGGCGCGAGGATCTTCGACAGATCGAGGCCTTTCGCTTTCCAGTGATTCACCGCGGCGTCGACTTTCAGTGCGTCGACTCGACCGACCATCTCGTTGACGGTACGGAAGCCGAGTTCCGCCATGATCATGCGCAGCTCTTTCGCGACCATGAAGAGATAGTTCACGACGTATTCGGGCTTGCCGGTGAATTTCTTGCGCAGATCCGGATCCTGCGTCGCGACGCCGACCGGGCACGTGTTCAAGTGGCATTTGCGCATCATGATGCAGCCGAGCGTCACGAGCGGCGCGGTCGCGAAACCGAACTCTTCGGCGCCCAACAGCGCCGCGATGGCGACATCGCGGCCGGTCTTCAACTGGCCGTCCGTCTGCAGGACGACGCGCGAGCGCAAGTTGTTCATCACGAGCGTTTGGTGCGTCTCCGCGATGCCGAGCTCCCACGGTACCCCGGCGTGCTTGATCGAGGTCAGCGGCGACGCGCCCGTGCCGCCGGTGTCGCCGGCGATCACGAGGTGGTCCGCGCGCGCCTTCGTGACACCGGTGGCGACCGTGCCGACGCCGATCTCGGCGCCGAGCTTCACGCTGATGCGCGCACTCGGGTTCGCGTTCTTCAAGTCGTGGATCAGCTGCGCGATGTCTTCGATCGAATAGATGTCGTGGTGCGGCGGCGGGCTGATCAAACCCACGCCCGGCGTCGAATGGCGAATGCCAGCGATGTATTCGTCGACCTTGCGGCCCGGCAATTCGCCGCCTTCGCCCGGCTTCGCGCCTTGGACGATCTTGATCTGCAGCTCGTCCGCGTTCGTCAGATAGTTGATCGTGACGCCGAATCGGCCGCTCGCCACTTGCTTGATCGCCGATCGCTTCGAGTCGCCGTTCGGCAACGGGATGAAACGGATCGGATCTTCGCCGCCTTCGCCGGTATTCGATTTGCCGCCGATGCGGTTCATCGCGATCGCGAGCGTCTCGTGCGCTTCCTTCGAGATCGATCCGAAGCTCATCGCCCCCGTGACGAACCGTCGGACGATGTCCTTCTCGGATTCCACCTCGTCGAGCGGCACCGGTCCGCCGTTCACGTTGGGGTTGAACGTGAGCAGTCCGCGCAGCATCGAGTTGCGCGTCGCTTCCGTGTTCGTGTGCTTCGAGAAACGCCAGTAGGCGTCTTCGCTGTTCGTGCGCGCGGCGACTTGTAGCTCGGCGATCGCGGTCGGATCCCACATGTGGCGATCGCCGCCTTTGCGCCAGTGGAAATCGCCGGGGTTGGGCAATACCGGCAGCGCGACGACGTCGCGTCCGGGATAGCCGATCGCATGGCGCCGTTGCAATTCTTCCGCCAGCACGTCGAAGCCGACGCCTTGCACGCGACTCGCGGTACCGGCGAAGCAGCGATTGATCACGTCGTCGGCGAGGCCGATCGCTTCGAAGATCTGCGCACCCTTGTACGACTGCAGCGTCGAGATGCCCATCTTCGCCATGATCTTCAAGATCCCTTTGGCGGTTGCCTTGCGATAGGCATACACGACATCGTCGTCGTTCTTGACGTGCGGGGCATCGGCGAGCACGCCGTCGGCGCGCGCGCGCCACAGCGACTCGAAAGCGAGGTACGGGTTGATCGCATCGGCGCCGTAACCGATCAGCAGTGCGTGGTGGTGCACTTCGCGCGCTTCACCGGTCTCCACGATGATGCCGATGCGCGTGCGCGCATGCGTGCGCACGAGGTGATGATGCACTGCGCCGGTCGCGATCAGCGCACTGATCGGCACGCGGTCGTGCGAGATCGCGCGGTCCGTCAGAACGATCAAGCTGATCCCGTCGGCGATTGCTTGGCTCGCCTCGCTGCAGACGCGATCGAGCGACGCGATCAAGCCTTGCTTGCCGGA
>DASRZO010000464.1:0-4550 GCA_035686405.1 Pseudomonadales bacterium
CCACAGCGTGCCCCAAATCATCGCGGTCGTGAGGCCCACGACGAAGATGCCGATGCGGACGTAACCCGCTTTCGTCATCGCGCTCATCGGGCTCTCATCGTGTCGTTTCGGCGTGTTGACTCGCACGCCCGCGCGCGCCACCGAAGAACGCGCGCGCCGCGGGGTGGTCGGACGCCGCGAGCGTCGCCATCGAGCCGTCGATCGCGACGCGGCCGTCCGCGAGCAGTGCGACGCGGTCGGCGATGCGCCACAGCGAATCCATGTCGTGCGTCACCGTGACGATCGTCAGCCCGAGCGAACGCTTCAGCTCGAGCACCAGCTCGTCGATCGCATCGGCGCTGACCGGGTCGAGGCCGGACGTCGGTTCGTCGAGGAACAGCACGTCGGGGTCGAGCGCCATCGCCCGCGCGAGCGATGCGCGCTTGCGCATGCCGCCCGACAGCTGGCTCGGCATCTTCGTTGCGGCGTCGGCGTCGAGACCGACCAACGCGATGCGCAGCTGCGCGAGTTCGTCGATCGTCGCCGGGTCGAGGCGCGTATGTTCGCGCAGCGGCACGCCGACGTTCTCGAGTACGTTCATGTCGCCGAACAAGCCTCCGTTCTGGAACATCACGCCGATGCGTTTGCGCAGCGGCAGCGCCGCGGTGTCGTCGATGCGCGCGACGTCGACGCCGAAGACGTCGATCGTACCGCTCGTCGGCTGAATCAACATCGACATCAAGCGCAGCAGCGTGGACTTGCCGCTGCCGCTGCCGCCGACGATTGCAAGAATCTCGCCGCGCACGACGTCGAGGTCCACGCCAGCGAGCACGCGCTTGTCATCGAACTGCATCGTGACGTCACGAACGGCGACCAACACGCGTGGGCCGTCGCTCGCCGGATGTTGCGCGATCGCGCGTTCGCTCACGTCAGATCCCGAGGTGATTGAACGCGATCGAGAACACGGCGTCGACCACGATGACGAGGAAGATCGATTGCACGACGCTCACCGTCGTCTGTCGACCGACGCCTTCGGCGCTGCCGGTCGCGCGGAAACCTTGGAAGCAGCCGACCAGCGCGATCATCACCGCGAACACCGGCGCTTTGCCGACCCCGCTCAAGAACGATTTCACCGACACGGCGTCGGCCAAGCGCTCGACGAAGTTCGTGGTGGACAAGCCGAGCAGCGAGTGTGACATCACGATACCGCCGATGAGTCCCATCACGTCGGCGTAGACGGTGAGCAGCGGCAACGCGATCGACAACGCGATCATCTTCGGCAGCACGAGGAGCTCTTGCGGCGCGATGCCGATGCTGCGCAGCGCGTCGACCTCCTCGGTGACGAGCATCGTGCCGATCTGCGCGGTGTACGCCGAGCCCGTGCGGCCGGCGACGATGATCGCCGTGATCAGCGGCGCGAGTTCGCGCACCATCGCGAGCCCGACGATGTCGACGATGAAGATGTTCGCACCATAGCTGCGCAGCACCGTGCCGCCTTGGTACGCGATGACGATGCCGAGCAGGAACGACAGCAAGCCGACGATCGGCAGCGCGTCGACGCCGGCTTGCTGCAGTTCGTGCGCGATCTGCTGCCAGCGGATCCGGCGCGGATGCAGGACCGACGCGATGGCGGTGTTCGCGACTTCACCGATGAACTCGAAGAAGCTGGCGTACACCCGCACCTGATCGACGGAATCGCGGCCGAGTTCTTCGAGGAATCCCGGCGGCGGCGGGTGCAGCGGCTCGGCGCAGTGGATCTGTTTCGACTCGACGAGATCGAGCAGGCGCGCGGACGTCGCATCGACGCCGTCGAGCGACACGTCGCGACCGCCGTCGCGTAGGTCGCGGGTCGCACGGTAGAGCAACCACGCCCCGACGGTATCGACTGCGTCGACGCCGGACAGATCGATACGGATCGCGCCGCTCGGCCATGGCAGCGATCGGATGCGCGCGTCGACGCCGTCGAGGGTTTGGGCGGTCCAGCGTCCGGTGCAGCGCGCCGTCGAACCGGACAACGTGATGTCGGCGGTGTCCATCTGCGATCGAAATCCGTGGCGGTGGGTCACGATGCCGACGCTCGCCGCGAAGTGCAAGGCGAGCGGTTCGCGACATCGAAGCGCGCCGTAAACGCGACGCCGATCGCCCGAGTGATACGATGCGCGCCGTTACGCTGTCGGTCCCTCGCATGTCGCGCTCCGCCGTCGGTATTTTCGTGGTCGCACTGGCGTGTTGCGCGTCGGCTACGGCCGATACGATCAAGAACGGCATCGTGCCGAAGAAATACGTCGCGACCTTGGCGCCGTACATGGGCGACTACGAGGGGCAGTGGAATTCGTCGGTCACCGAAGATCTGACCACCGACGGCATCAGCCGCTACGTACTCGAAAACCCGGTGATGCGCTTGTCGATGGATACGTCGGACAAACTGCACCTCACCTTCTATATGGATCGCGCGTCGGCGCAGGCGAACGACGAGCTCGATCTGCTCGGGTTCGGCTGCCATTCGCGCGTCGGCGACCTGCTCGAGCTCGACATGAACAAGACCCCCAAAGGCGCCGCTCCGAAGAATCCGCCGAAGGCGGCGGAGGGTGTGCCCGGCGAGCCGGCGCCGTATCAAGTGTTCGCCGCGCGGCTGGACTTCGACTGGGGCAACTGTCCGAGCCGCGTGTACGCGGTGCCGTCGAACGATCTCGAGGTGGCGCTCTTGATCGACGACAAGACCCACGAGTACGTCGTGAACCTGCGGCTACTGAAGCGCATGCAGCCGGACAACAAGGTCGTCATCGACGAGCACGGCGCGCAGCGCGTCGTCAAAATTCGGCGGAACCCGGACAATCCGGGCAGTCTCTACGCGCCGAACATGCAGTATTGCGTGCTGAACGAGGTCGGCGAAGTGCAGCAGTGTTTCGATCGCGAGACGGAGCTCAAGCATTTCATCGTGCCGTTCCCGTTCCCGGGACTCTCGGCGGTGTGGTGGACGAAGACGACGCCGAACTTGAAGGTCGTTCCCGGCGTGAAGAAGACGTATCACGAAGCGGTGTTCCACCGGCCGATCGGTGCGAATCCGTGACGGCGCCGACGCAGCGTCTGCCCGGCCGCGGACACACCGTGCTCGTGATCGTCGCGCACGCCGACGATGCGGCGCTCTTCTGCGGCGGCACGCTGCGGCTGATGGCGGACCGCGGCGCGCGGCTGGTGCTGCTGCGCGTCACCGACGATCGCTACGACTCGGTCGGCGCGAGCATCGCCGACACCATCGCGACCAACACCGCGCAAATGCACGCGGCGGCGAAGATTCTCGGCATCGACGAGATCGTCGAGCTCGGTTGGCAGACCGACCAGCTCGGCGACGCGAGCGAGACGAAGCTGCGCGAGCGTTTCATCTATCACGTCCGCCGCGTACGGCCGTATGCGGTGATGTCGTTCGATCCGTACGGCGCGTTCCACGAAGACAACCAAGACCACATCAAGGTCGCGCACGCGGTCGACGAAACGTATTGGACCGCGCAGTTCGACAAACACCACCCGGAACACTTCGCCGAGGGACTCGCGCCGCACGGCGTGTACGAGCGCTGGTATTTCGCGCGGCGCGTCGTCGAAGTGACCGACGCGATCGACATATCGGCGACGATCGAGCGGAAGATCGACGCGGCGCTGGCGCACGACATGATGCTGCGGCACTACGTGCACCAGCTGCGGCTGCAAGCGCGCACCGCGGGCCATACGCTCGACGTGCTGGAGCGCGCGCAAGCCGGCGACCTGCGCCCCTTCATGGCGTCGTCGATCCGCGGCGGCGCGCGCGCCGCCGGCAAACGGCACGATCTCGCGGCGGCGGAGGAGTTTCGGGTCGTGCGTTTCGGCGGACTCGAACGCGCATTCGGCCTGACGCCGTGACGGCCTCGGCCAAGACAATCGCTCGGGAGTGACTACGAACATGACGAAGCTCGCGATCCACGGCGGAACCCCGGTGCGCAGCGCGCCGTACCCGCGCTGGCCGCAATGGGATGCGACCGAGCGCGAGTCGCTGCTCGACGTGCTCGACTCCGGCCGCTGGTGGGCGACCGAAGGCGACAAGGTGCCGGCGTTCGAACGCGCGTGGGCGCAATACACGCGGACCCGCCGCTGCGTCGCCGTCACGAACGGCACGCACGCGCTCGAAGTCGCGCTGCTCGGCTGCGGCGTCGGCGACGGCGACGAAGTGATCGTCACCGATTACACCTTCTTCGCGTCGGCGTCCGCGGTCGCGTGCGTGAATGCGACGCCGGTGCTGGTCGACGTCGACCCGGCGACGTACTGCATCGACCCGGCCGCCGTCGCGGCGGCGATCACGCCGCGCACGCGCGCCGTCGTCGCGGTGCATCTCGCCGGGCATCCCGCGGATCTCGACGCGTTGACGGCGCTGTGCGCGAAGCACGGGCTGGCGCTGATCGAAGATTGCGCACACGCGCACGGTTCCAGCTGGAACGGCACGCCGGTCGGCGGCTTCGGCGCCGCCGGCACGTGGTCGTTCCAGCAATCGAAGCTGCTGACGGCCGGGGAAGGGGGCGCGGTCACGCTGCAAGACGTCGACG
>DASRZO010000465.1:0-2199 GCA_035686405.1 Pseudomonadales bacterium
GCCCAGCAGTACATGTACTGCGTCGACGCGGCGGCGTACGCGGGCATGATCCCGACGAGCGCTGCGATCAGCGCGAAGGTTCGACCCGAAACGCCGTAGCGGACCCGACGCAAACCTCCGTGATTCATCGGTTGTTTCCCCTTGCCCTGCATCGACCGTACTCCGCTATCGCAAGCTTCTCCAGCACGACGGCGCCACGCCGTTCAGTCGCTGCGCCGCGGCTGCTCCGCTTCGGGTCGGGTTACACTTCTGCGAATCATTCGGGGAGCGGGTCATGGCCGACGACGTCGTCGACGTTCTGATCATCGGGGCCGGCGCATCGGGCGCGGCGGTCGCATGGAGCTTGGCCGACACCCGCATGCGCATCGTCTGCTTCGAACAGGGTGATTGGACGAACCCGTCGCAGTATCCGAGCACGGCCGCGAATTGGGAGAGCCAGGCGTACGGCCCGTACCACATCGATCCGAACGTGCGCGGTCGCGACACGGACTATCCGATCAACAACGAGGACTCGGCCGTCACCGTCGTCAACTTCAACGGCGTCGGCGGCAGCACGATTCTGTACGGCGCACATTTTCCCCGCCTGCATCCGTCCGATTTCAGAGTGAAGACGCTCGACGGCGTCGCCGACGATTGGCCGATCGACTACGACACGCTGGAACCGTACTTCGCACTCAACGACCGCATGATGGGGGTGTCGGGTCTGGCCGGCGATCCGATGTATCCGCCGAAGCAACCGCCGTTGCCGCCGTTGCCGATGGGTCTCGTCGGCGAAACCGTCGCGCGCGGCTTCAACGCGCTCGGCTGGCATTGGTGGCCGTCCGACAGCGCGATCATTTCGCAGCCGTACAACGGTCGCGACAAGTGCGTGAACCTCGGACCGTGCATCTCCGGCTGCGCGCAGGGCGGCAAGTCGAGCACCGACATCACGTATTGGCCCGAAGCGATTCGCCGCGGTGTCGAACTGCGCACGCGCTGCCGAGTGCGCGAGATCACGGTGAACGAACACGGTTTCGCCGACGGCGTCGTCTACTACGACGCCGACGGCGCAGAGCGTCATCAGCGCGCCGAAGTGGTCGTGATGGCGTGCAACGGCGTCGGCACGCCGCGCATTCTGCTGAATTCGAAGTCGGCGAGGTTTCCGCACGGTCTCGCGAACAGCAGCGGTCTCGTCGGCAAGAACTTGATGTTTCATCCGATCGCGTTCGTGCAAGGGCTCTTCGATGAACGCCTCGACAGCCACAAAGGCCCGCAGGCGTGCTGCATCCTGAGCAAACAGTTCTACGAGAGCGATCCGGCGCGCGGTTTCGTGCGCGGCTACAACATGCAGATCGCGCGCGGCGCAGGGCCGCTGGGTACCGCGATGGGCGGATATGTCGCCGGCACGATTCCGTGGGGTCCGGGGCACCACGAGGCGTTCCGCCAACGGTTCGATCACGTCGCGTCGATCGGCATCCTGTGCGAGGACCTGCCGGAGGAATGCAACACCGTCACGCTCGATCCGACCCGCGTCGACTCGAGCGGCATTCCGGCGCCGAAGATCACGTATCGGTACAGCGACAACAGTTTGAAGATGATCGAGCACGGTCAGGCGCGCGCGGCCGAAGCGTTGCGCGCGGCCGGCGCGCGCGAGGTGACGAGTTCGGGTCCGCTGCGCGTGTCCGGCTGGCACTTACTCGGCACCGCGCGCACCGGCAACGACCCGGCGCGTTCGGTCGTCAACCGTTGGGGCCGCAGCCACGACGTGAAGAATCTCTTCATCGTAGACGGCAGCGTGTTCGTCACCGGCGGCGGCGTGAATCCTGCGAGCACGATTCAAGCGTGGGCGCTGTACGTCGCCGACACGATGAAGAAGAACCTCGCGAATCTGTTCGACTAAACGTCTGTTCGACCGAGAAAGGGACCTGCAGTGCCGGACATCATCTCGACCGATCATCCGTTGCCGCGCGACCAACGACGCATCCTGGCCGCGCTGCTCGACACCTTGGTACCGGCGAGCGACGACGGCGCAATGCCGAGCGCGGCCGAGGTCGACTTCGACGGCTATCTGCGCGACCAAGCGCCGGACTTCGTGCCGCACCTCGTCGGGATGCTGCAACACTTCGAGTCCGCCTTCGTCGATTCGACGCCGCCCGAGCGCCACGCGCACGTGCGCGCCTTCAGCGTCACCCACCCGCCCTTGTTCCAGCTGCTGCTGAC
>DASRZO010000466.1:0-4914 GCA_035686405.1 Pseudomonadales bacterium
CATCATCGAAGCGACCGTGATCGACGCCTGCACGCCGACGAACGAGCCGACGAACGACAATGCGACCAAGGCATACGTCAACAGCGTCGGATCGGTCGGCATCAGGCCCGCGAGCTTGCCCATGATCGGCAAGTTGTCGCACGCACCGCCGACGGCGACGCCGACGATCACGGTCCACTTCTTGTCGAGCCAACGGGTGAACAACGGCGCGAGCGGCACCCCCATGATGGCCCCGCCGATGCCGGCGTACTGAATCCACTGGATGCTCTTCGTGTCGAGCTGCCAATAGAACGTCATCAAGTGCATCCACAGCGCGCCCTGCGTGCCCGCGTAGATGAAATAGATCAGCGTGCCGACGAAGAGCGCCCTGAACGAATCGTTGTGCAGCGCTTCGTACAGATCTTCGTAGACGCGGCGGATGCCGAAGGCGCGCGCTTGCTGGCGCGAACCTGCGAGATGCGGAATGGCCGGCGTCGTGAATACGACGCTCGCGGCGAGCAACACCATCAACACGACGCTCGACGCGATCGCGTACGAGAAGTACGGCGCGCGCGTCAGCTGCGGCGTCGGATCGGCAGCCGAACTCACGAAGAAGAAATTCCAGCCGATCGCGGTGATTCCGAGGATCGACAACGCGCCTGCGACGATGCGTACCGCGACGATCTGCGTGCGCTCCTGGTAGTCCTGCGACAGCTCGGCGCCGAGCGACAGATACGGCACGTTGAAGAACGTCAGCGCCATGCGCACCAAGATGCTGAACGTCGTGAACCACAGGAACATCTGCCACTGCGTGAGGCCGTCAGGCGGCCAGAAGAGGCCGAAGAACAACAGCCCGAGCGGCACGATCGACGCCGCCATGAAGAGATGCCGCCGGCCCCACTTGGATTGGAAGCCGTCGGACCACGAGCCGACCGCCGGATCGACCAGCGCGTCGAAGAAGAGCGCGATCGCCACACCCAAGCCGGTGTACGAACCGGATAGGCCGAGGACTTGGTTGTAGTAGATGAAGAGCAGCGTGCCGAAACCGAAGTCGGTCACGGATTGCCCGGTCTGCCCCGTCGCATACCACAGCTTGACGGGCCACGACACGCGGCCGTCGGAACGATACATGTTCGAGGGGCTACATCATGGCGAGGATGCGCAGCGTAACCGCTGCCGCGCACCGCGGACAATCGCGTACACTAGCGGCCCATCTTCGTGTAGGACCGCCCAGAGCGGGCGACTCGCACACACCTCGATCCAGCCGAGATCCGCCGATGTACGCACTCATTGACGCTGCGATTCAGCGTTCGCGCACGACGCTTTTGATCCTCGCGATGATCATCATCGCCGGCGTCGCATCGGACCGCGCGATCCTCGTCGAGTCGGAACCGCACATCGAAGTGCCGTTCTTCGTCGTCACCATTCCGCACGAAGGCATTTCGCCGGAAGACTCCGAGCGTCTGCTCGTGATGCCGATGGAAGTGGAGATGCGCTCGATCGAAGGCGTCAAGGAACTGACGTCGTTCTCGAGCGAAGGCGCGGGCACGCTGTTGATCGAGTTCAACGCCGACTATCCGCTGACGAAAGCGTCGATCGACGTGCGCGACGCGGTCAATCGCGCGAAAGCGAAACTGCCGAGCACGGCGAAAGAACCGATCGTCCGCGAAGAGACCGCGAACGATTTCCCGATCATCCAAGTCAACTTGATGGGCGACGACGTTCCCGAGCGGGTGCTGTACAACGTCGCCGTTCAGTTGCGCGACGACATCGAAGCGATCCCGGAAGTGTTGTCGGCCGACCTCAACGGCCAGCGCGAGGAAGTGCTCGAAGCGGTGATCGATCCGGGCGCGCTCGAGAGTTACCAGATCTCCAACGAGCAGTTGTTGATGAACATCGTCAACAACAACCGGTTGATTCCGGCCGGCGCGCTCGACACCGGCAAAGGCCGCTTCGCGGTCAAAGTGCCGAGCGTCATCGAACGCGCCCAAGACATCTTCGACATTCCGGTGAAGACCGACGGCGACGCGGTCGTGACGCTGCGCGACGTCGCGCAGATCCGTCCGACGTTCAAGGACCGCGTCAGCTACGCGCGCGTGAACGGCAAGCCGGCCATGTCGCTGAACATCACGAAGCGTACGAACGCGAACATCATCGATACCGTGTCGAAGGTGCGCCGCGTCGTCGACGAGGCGCGCGCGCACATTCCGAGCAGCGTGCAGATTCTGTACACGCAGGACCAAGCGCCGTTCGCCGAACAGCAAGTGCAGGAACTGCAAGGCAACATCGTCACCGCGCTCGCGCTCGTGATGATCATCGTCGTCGCGACGATGGGCATCCGCAGCGGCATCATCGTCGCGGCGTCGGTGCCGGTGTCGTTCCTGTTCGCGCTGACGACGATCTACGTGATCGGCTACACCTACAACTTCATGGTGATGTTCGGGTTGCTGCTGGGCTTGGGCCTGGTCGTCGACGGCGCGATCGTCGTCACCGAATACGCCGATCGAAAACTCGTCGAAGGTTTCGACAAAGAGTCTGCGTACTCGCTCGCCGCGAAGCGGATGTTCTGGCCGGTGGTGACGTCGACGGGCGCGTGTCTCGCGGCATTCCTACCGTTGATGTTCTGGCCCGGTATCTCCGGGAAATTCATGCGCTACCTGCCGGTGACGGTGTTCGCATCGCTCGCCGGTTCGCTCGTGTTCGCGCTGATCATCTGTCCGTGCCTCGGCGCGCTGATGGGCAAAGCGGGATCGGTCGACGCGAAGGCGACCGAGTCGCTGCGCGAGCTCGAAGAAGGCGACCCGACGCGCCTGAAGACGTTGCTCGGTGCCTACGCGCGCCTGGCCGAACGCGCGGTGCGCCACGCGCCGCTGACGTGTCTGTTGATGGTCGCCACGCTGATCGGTTCGTTCATGCTGTACGGCAAGTTCGGCAAAGGCATGGTGTTCTTCAATGAAGGCGAAACGCAGTTCGCGCAAATCGTCATCAAGTCGCGCGGCAATCTCGCGGCCGATCAGATGAACGATCTCGTCAACGAAGTCGAATCGCGCATCGTCGACATCCCCGGCATCAAGAGCCTCAACAGCTGGACCACGATCGGCGGCGATACGCGCCGCGGGCTCGATCGCATCGGCCAGATGTTCGTCGAGATCTACGACGAGGCAGAACGCGACCGGCCCGGCTCCGCGATTCTCGAAGACATTCGCCAGCGCACGTCGTCGCTCGCCGGCGTGAAGGTCGAAGTCCAAGCGATGGAGCAAGGTCCGCGCGTCGGCAAGCCGATCGTCGTCGAGTTCCGCTCGCGCGACCGCAGCCTGCTCGAACCGGCCGTCGCGCGCGTCCGGCAATACATGGACACGCAAGTGCAAGGGCTGCGCGACGTCGACGACACGCGCTCGATGCCCGGCATCGAATGGAAGCTCGACGTCGATCGCGCCCAAGCGGCGTTGTTTGGCGCCGACGTGTCGCAGGTCGGCATGGCCGTGCAGTTCGTCACGAACGGCCTGAAGGTCGGCGAGTATCGCCCGGACGGCGCGCTCGACGAGGTCGACATTCGCGTGCGCTACCCGCTCGAAGAACGCGGCATCACTGCGCTCGATCAAATCAAGATCAACACCGCCAAAGGTCTCGTGCCGATCTCGAGCTTCGTCAAACGCGTGCCCGGCCATCGCGTCGACACGTTCGAGCGCATCGACGGCATCCCGGTGCAATACATCCGCGCCGACGTCGTGCACGGCGTGCTCGCCGACACGAAGGTGAAGGAGATCGGCGCGTGGATCGCTCGGCAGCAGTGGGATCCGAACCTGCGCATCGAATTCAAAGGCGCAAACAAGGAGCAGGCCGAGTCGATGCAGTTCATCTCGGTTGCGTTCCTACTCGCGGTGCTGTTGATGTTCGTGATGCTGGTAGCGCAATTCAATAGTCTGTACCAAGCCTTCTTGATCGTATCTGCAGTCGTGATGTCGACGGCCGGCGTGCTGCTCGGTCTCGTGATCATGGGCAAACCGTTCAGCGCCGTGCTGACCGGCGTCGGCGTCGTGTCGCTCGCCGGCATCGTCGTGAACCACAACATCATCTTGATCAGCGCGTACAACCATTTGCGCCGCGAGCATCCCGAACTCGACCACGTGTCGCTGATCGTGCGCGCCGGCGCACAGCGCGTGCGACCGGTCATGCTGACGACGATCGTGACGATCCTCGGGTTGCTGCCGATGGCGTTCAACATCTCGATCGACTTCGTGCATCGCAGCGTCGTCTTCGGCAGCCAGATGTCGATGTTCTGGGTGCCGCTGTCGCAGGCGATCGTCTGGGGCCTCACGTTCGCGACGGCGCTGACGTTGTTGTGCACGCCGGCGATGATGGCCCTGCCGTATTCGATGAAACGTCTGTTCACGCGCAGACCGCGCAGCGCCCCGCCGGCACCGGCACCGACCGTCTAACGACACCGGCGAGCCGCGCATGATCCGCGATTTCCTCGATTGGTACGTCGACGCGCTCGCATCGGGCGGCTATCCGCTGATCGCCGGACTGATGGCACTCGAAAGCTCCGTCGTACCGCTGCCGAGCGAAGTCGTGATCCCGCCCGCCGCACACATCGCGTACACGCAAGGCAACCTCTCGTTGGTCGGCATCGTGATCGCCGGCACACTCGGTTCGTGGCTCGGCGCGACGGCGATGTACTGGGCCGCACGCTGGCTCGGCCGCCCGTTGCTCGAACGTTACGGCAAGTTCGTCTTGATCACGCCGCAAAAGATCGATGCGGCCGAAGCGTGGTCCGACCGCTTCGGTGCGCCGGGCGTACTCTTATCGCGCCTGCTGCCGGTGATCCGCCACCTGATCGGAATTCCCGCCGGCATCGTGCGGATGCACTACGGCTGGTATTCCGCCGCGACGATCGTCGGCTCCTCGATCTGGTGTTCGGTGCTGTGCTGGGTC
>DASRZO010000467.1:0-3459 GCA_035686405.1 Pseudomonadales bacterium
TGGCCGTATCGCGGCTGTCGGCGAGAAACCGATACGCCTGCAACAGCCCCGCCGGCCCGATGAACTTGTCGGGGTTCCACCAGAACGACGGACACGACGTCGAACAGCACGCGCACAAGATGCACTCGTACAACCCGTCCAGCTTCGCGCGATCTTCGGGCGACTGCAGCCGCTCCTGCGCGGGCGCCGGTTTGTCGTTGATCAGGAACGGTTTGATCTTCTCGTACTGGCGATAGAACTGGGTCATGTCGATGACGAGGTCGCGGATGACCGGTAAGCCCGGCAGCGGCCGCAGTACCAATTTGTCTTTCTTCACGACTTCGGAGATCGGCGTGATGCATGCGAGCCCGTTCTTGCCGTTCATGCTGACGCCGTCGGAGCCGCACACGCCCTCGCGGCAAGACCGCCGATACGTCAGCGTCGGATCTTGCGCCTTCAAGAGCTCCATCACGTCGAGCACCATCAGGTCGCGGCCTTCCGGTAGTTCGACCGTGTAGTCCTGCATCCGCGGCGTCGGATCGGTCTCGGGGTTGTATCGATATACGCTGACTTTCATGACGCTTCCCTAGTGACGGACCACGACTCAGTAGTGCCGAGCCGTCGGCTGCATCGGCTCGACCAATTTCGGTGCGAAGTTCACCGCGCGCTTGCCGACCTGCTTGCCGTTCGGCAGATACAACGAATGGCACAACCAGTTCGCATCGTCGCGCTCCTGGTAGTCGTCGCGCGCGTGCGCACCGCGGCTTTCGCGGCGTGCTTCGGCAGTGATCGCCGTCGCTTCCGCGACCTCGAGCAAGTTGTCGAGCTCGAGCGCTTCCATCCGCGCAGTATTAAAGGCACTGCTCTTGTCGACGAGGTGCGCGTTCGCGATGCGCTCGCGCAGTTCCGCGATCTGGTCGATGCCCTTGCGCATGTGTTCTTCGCTGCGGAATACGCCGAAGTTGTTCTGCATCGTCGTCTGCAGTTGCGCCTTGAGCGAGGCGACCGATTCGCCGCCCTTCGATTCGTTCCAACGATTCAGCCGTTTCAGCGAGCGCTCGAGGTCGCTGTCGCTCGCGGCGCGGTAGCTGACGCCTTGGCGCAATACCTCTTCGATATGAAGGCCGGCCGCGCGGCCGAATACGACGAGGTCGAGCAGCGAGTTGCCGCCGAGCCGGTTCGCACCATGTACCGACACGCACGCGACTTCGCCCGCTGCGTACAACCCGGCGATCGGTTTGTCGTGGCCCGCCGCGTCCTGCGTCAGTGCTTGGCCGGACACGCTGGTCGCGATGCCGCCCATCATGTAGTGACACGTCGGCACGACCGGAATCGGTTCCTTCGTCGGGTCGACGTGCGCGAATGTCTTCGACAACTCGAGAATTCCCGGCAAGCGACTGTTCAACACCGCTTCGCCGAGGTGATCGAGCTTCAGCAACACGTAGTCGCCGTTCGGCCCGCAGCCGCGTCCGCCGATGATCTCGAGAATCATCGAGCGCGCGACGACGTCGCGGCCGGCGAGGTCTTTCGCAGTCGGCGCATAGCGCTCCATGAAGCGTTCGCCGTCTTTGTTGATGAGGTAGCCACCTTCGCCGCGGCAGCCTTCGGTGACGAGCACCCCGGCGCCGGCAATGCCGGTCGGGTGGAACTGCCACATCTCGATGTCTTGCACCGGAACGCCGGCGCGCAGCGCCATGCCGACACCGTCGCCGGTATTCATCAACGCGTTGGTCGTCGACGCGTAGATGCGCCCGGCACCGCCGGTCGCGAACACCGTCGCCTTCGACTCGACGAACACCACTTCACCGGTTTCGATCTCGATCGCGATCACCCCGACGACGACGCCGTCCTGGTTCCTCACGAGGTCCACCGCGAACCACTCGTTCAAGAACGTCGTCTGCGCGCGCAGGTTCGCCTGATAAAGGGTATGCAACAGCGCGTGGCCGGTGCGGTCGGCGGCGGCGCACGTCCGCGCGGCTTGCCCGCCTTTTCCGAAGTTCTTCGATTGGCCGCCGAACGGCCGTTGGTAGATACGGCCCGATTCGGTGCGCGAGAACGGCAGCCCCATGTGTTCGAGCTCGAACACCGCCTGCGGTCCGACGTTGCACATGTACTCGATCGCGTCTTGGTCGCCGATGTAGTCCGACCCCTTCACGGTGTCGTACATGTGCCAACGCCAATCGTCGTTCGGATCGTCGCTCGCGATCGCGCAGGTGATGCCGCCTTGCGCGGACACGGTGTGCGACCGGGTCGGAAACACCTTCGACAGAACGGCCGTCTTCAAGCCGGATTGCGCGAGGGTCAGCGCGGCACGCATGCCGGCGCCGCCGCCACCGACGATGACGCCGTCGTAGCTCATCTTACGGATGCTTGGCATCGCTCTAGATTCTCCAGAAGATCTGCAGGCCCACGACGACGTAGACGAACAGCGCCGCGAGACACGCGAACTGATAGATGACCCGCAACGCCGTGGCGTGCGCGCCGAAATAGTGAGCGCGGATGTAGTCGGTACCGACCGTCCACATCCCGATCCACGCGTGCGCCGCGGTTGCGAGCACCGCGAGCGTCGAGAACACCTTCATCGACATATTGCCGAAAAAGCCGGTCAGCGCTTCGTAACCGACGTTCGGGTTCGCGACGAAGAAGAAGATCACGCACAGCGCGTACAGGCCGATGATGACGGCCGACACACGCTGCACGACGAAGTCGGACAATCCGCTGCGGCCGAAACTGGTGACTTGGGTTACCACAGCCAGACTCCCGCGAAGACGATGAGGATCGCCGACAACACGATCGTGATTTGCGCGCCGAGCTTGCCGCCCTCGATCGTGTCGCCGATGTCGAAGTCGAGCAGCAAGTGTTTGACGCCGGCGACGAAGTGGTAGATCAGCGTTCCGACGATGGCGATCAGCAGCAACTTCGGCAACGGCAGCGCGAGCGTGGCGCGCGCGCTGTCGAACCCCTGCGGCGATGTCAGCGATTCGTCGAGCAGGTACAACAGGAACGCGAGCCCGACGAACAACAACACGCCGGTGATGCGATGCGTGATCGACGCGATCGCCGCCAACGGAAACTTGAACGTCGTCAAAGGAATATCAACCGGTCGAGCCGTCTTCATGCCTTCACAACCGAATGTTGGGAATCGATTTGTCGAATTCGAACTGTGCGAACGTGACCGGTTCCCTTATGGTGCGACGTCGCGCGATGGTGCGAGACACGAGGCGAACACGGTTGGCGCGGCTTCGAATCATAGTCGATGCATCGCCGGCGTGACAACGCATTCACCAGGCAAAGCCGCGCGCGGCGTGGGTTTCATTGACACTGCGCCTTCGCGCTCTATAGTCTGAAACGCTCGTCCCATCCCCCCGAAAACGAGGATTCATCCATGGCGGATAAGACTGCGCGTCTGTCGATCGACGGGCTCAAGCCGATCGATTTGCCGGTGCTCAAAGGCAGCGTCGGGCCCGACGTCATCGACAT
>DASRZO010000468.1:0-14098 GCA_035686405.1 Pseudomonadales bacterium
TCGCCGCGCGGCGTCGCAGATGCAGTCGCTGATCGAGAGCCTGCTGTTGCTCGCGCGCGAGGACGAAGTGCGCGGCCGCGCCGAACGCACCGACGTGAAGTCGGTCGTGCTCGAGCAGGTCGATCTGCTGGCCGATCTCGCGCGCGAGACCGGCAACGCGGTGCGCATCGTCGACGACGGTGCGCCGACCGTGCAGGCACCGGCGCGCATGGTCGCGATCGTGTTCGGCAATTTGCTGCGCAATGCGCTCGCCTATTGCCGCGACGGCGTCGTCACGGTCACGCTCAGGCCCGACGGCGTCGCGGTGCGCGACACCGGCGTCGGCATGACGCAGGCCGATCGCGAGCGCATCTTCGAACCGTTCTTCCGCGGCCATGCCGCGCAGTCGCAGCCGACCGACGGGCACGGGCTCGGGCTCGCCATCGTGCGCCGGTTGGTCGATCAGTTCGGCTGGTCGCTCGACGTGGTCAGCGCTCCGGGCGTGGGGACGACGGTGACGCTCGCGTTCGGCGCCGCTCACGGCGCGCGGATGCGGAATCCGACGCCCGGCAGCGTTTCGATCAGTTCCTGATCGAAGCCGCGATCGATCGCGCGACGCAGGCTGTACAAGTGGCTGCGCAGCGCATCGCTGTCGGGTACTTCGTCCCCCCACAGCGCGCGCTCGATGCTCTCGCGGTTGACGATCGCCGGTGCTTCGCGCATCAGCAGATGCAGAATTTCGAACTGTTTGCGCGACAGTCGAATCGGGCGGCCGCCGCGCGTGACCGAGTGCGTCGCGGTGTCGAGCACCAGGTCGCCCACCGTGTAGCGCGTTGCGAACGCGTCGGTGCGACGGCGGCGAATGATGGCACCGAGCCGGGCCTCGAGCTCCGGCATCGCGAACGGCTTGACCAGGTAATCGTCGGCGCCGGCGTCGAAGCCCGATAGTTTGTCGTCGAGCTGGTCGCGCGCCGTCAGCATGATGATCGGCACGTTCGAGCGTGCGTCGTCGCGCAGCCGGCGGCAGATTTCGAGTCCGTTGACGCCGGGCAGACCGACGTCGAGCACGATCGCGTCGTACGTTTGCGTCGCCGCGAGGTGCAGCCCGGTCAAGCCGTCCGCCGCGTAGTCGACGACGAATCCGACCGCCTCGAGGTATGCGCCGACGCTTTCGGCGAGCGGCCGATGATCCTCGACCAACAGAACTGAGGGGCGTTCGGTCATGGCGGTGCAGTGCGGTGGCGGACTCAAACGGGAAAAACTATAGCGCGGCGGGTGAAGGCACCGTGAAGGCCGACGCCCGTTTGCGTTGACTCCGCCTTCACGCGCAACTCACCGGCTCTTCACGGGCGACGCGCGACGATGGCCATGTTCGGACGCGCAGCGTCGGAACGCCACGGCAAATCGAATTTGCAACCAAACGGAGAGTTCATCATGTACGAATCGCTCGTCAGGGCCTTCACCGCTGTGCTGCTCGCCAGCGTCGCATTCACGGCACAGGCGACGACAGGCACACCCAACAAGTCCGGCAAGGCCTACGCGCAATGCCTCAGGGTCAAGCCGATGGTGTTCGACGGCACCATCGTCGATGCGGCGGTTGCAACGCCCGCGCTGTCGACGCTCGTCGACCTCGTAGTCCGCGCAAACCTCGTGGACGCACTGCGCGCGCCCGGCAATCTCACCGTGTTTGCGCCGACCAACGACGCGTTTGCAGCGATCCCCGAACCAGTGCTGACCGCGATCGGCGGCGACAACGACCTCCTCACCGCTGTGCTCACCTACCACGTCGCGCCGAGATACGTCGATCCGCGTCGGTCGATCGTGCCGCGAGAAGTGTCGACGCTGCAGGGCCAGACCGTGTTCGTCGCTTGGGACGGCGCGCCGCAGGTGAACCAGTCGAACGCGGCGTGCCAGGCCGTGCGTACGACGAACGGCACGGTGTGGATCATCGATAGCGTGCTGCTGCCGCAGTTTTGAGTCTTTCGTGTTGCCGATCCGCACGCGCTGGTCCCCCCCTCCCGGCGCCTCTGCGGATCGGATTTTTTTCCGTGTGACGCGCACCGGTCGTCGCGGGCCGCATTCGAGGATTTGAAGTGACGAAGACACTGTGTACCGGATTGATGTTGATGCTGCTGTGCGCCTGCCAGAACCGATCGCTGCCGCCGATGACGACCGTGGCGTACGTCGACCTCGAGCGATTCATGGGCGACTGGTACGTGATCGCCGCGATTCCGACGTCGTTCGAGGCCGGGGCGCACGACGCCGTCGAGAGCTACGCGCGCACCGACGACTACATCGCCACGACGTTCCGGTTTCGGCGTGGCAGCCACGACGGTCCCGAGAAGACCCTACACGCGAAGGGTTACGTGCGCGACACGACGACGAACGCGCGGTGGGGGATGCAGTTCGTGTGGCCGTTTCGCGCCGACTATCGCGTCATCCTGCTCGATGCGGACTACCGTACGACGATCATCGGCCGCGAAGCGCGCGACTACGTCTGGATCATGGCGCGCGAACCGCACCTCGACGCGGCGACGCTCGCAGGCTACCGCGATTGGTTGGCGGGTCTCGGCTACGACGTCGACAAGCTCGTGATCGTCCCGCAACGCAGCGGCGCGCCGACGCCCTGACGACGACGTCGGTGCACGATCGTGGCGCGACGGCGGGCGCGCGCGACGCAGCCGTGCTCCGTTGCGCCCCCCGTGGCACCATAGCCGCGGGGATCGGGCGCGACACACTTGGGGGAAAAGCACGGTATGACCGACGCTGCCGAGCCGAAGGAGCGCTTTTCGAGGTACCACGTCGTGCTGCTCGCGCTGCTCGGCGTCGCGACGCTGTACGAAGGCTTCGACGCATCGATGCTGACGCTCGCGTCGGTCGACGTGCGCGCCACGCTGCACATCGGTCTCGACGAGTGGGGCACGCTGTACGCCATCACGCGCGGCGGCATGATCGCGTCGTTCTTCTTTCTGATGTGCGCGGATCGGTTCGGCCGCCGCACGCTGCTGTTGCTGACGGTCGGCGGCTTTGCGATCGCGACCGGTGCGACCGCGTTCGTGCAGACGAAGTTCCAGTTCGCGGTGTGTCAGACGATCGCGCGGCTGTTCCTGACGGCGCAGTACGGTCTCGCGGTGATCATCGCGAGCGAAGAGTTGCCGGCGAAGCTGCGCGGGACCGGTATCACGATCCTGACCGGCTTCGCCACGGTCGGCACGGTGGCGATGGCGAAGGCGTCGCCGTTCTTTCTGCTGATCGGCAACGCCGAGGGGAACGCCGCGCACGATTTCGCGATGCGCTGCGTCGAACTCGGCATGAATTGGCTGGGCATCGGCAACGACGCCGCGCACTGGCGCGGCCTGTATCTGATCGGCTTGTTCCCGCTGCTGCTGTTGCCGTTCCTGCGCTTCGGCGTGCGCGAGACGGCGCGCTTCAGCGAGATCGCGGCGAACCGCGTACAAGGGTCGATGCTCGACACCGTGAAAGCGCAGTTCGGCGAGGCGCGGGAACTGTTCCGGCCGCAGTACGCGCCGCGCTTCCGCATCGTCGCGCTCTTGTGGAACTGCGTGTATCTCGTCGTCGCGCCGGCGGTCGCGTTCTGGTCGATCTACGCGCGCGAGGACGTCGGCATGACGCCGGCGCAGGTCGGCAACGTCGTGATGTGGGCGTACATCGCCGGCACCTTCGGACACTTGTTGGCGGGCCAGCTCGTCGACCGCATCGGCCGCAAGGTGACGTGCAGCGCGTTCTACACGATCGCCGCGATTTGCATCATCGGTCTGTTCCACACGAACACGACGGCCGGTCAGTATTTCTGGCACATCTCGACCGTGTTCTTCTTCAACTGCGCGATCGGCGCGACGCACGTGTACGCGTCGGAACTGTTCCCGACGGAACTGCGTGCCACCGGTTACGGTTGGACAACGAATTTGTTCGGCCGCGCAACCGAGGTCGCGGTGCCGTTCATCATCGGCCAGTTGATCCCGGTGATGGGTATTTCGTGGGGCATCACGTGGGTCGCGATCGGACCGATCATCGGCGCATTGTTGGTGATGCGATATGCACCCGAGACGCGCGGACTGACGCTCGAGCAGATCCAGGACCAGCTCGGCGGCGAGCGCAAACCCGTAACGAGCAAGGCAGCGGCATGAAAGACGAACAACTCGAACGCGTCGCCAAACTGATCGCGCCGTACCGCGTGACGAACGGTAAGGAGTTCGCGCTGAAGGATTTCGATCCGGCGGATACCGGAGATCTCGGTTCCGAGGACAAGAAAGAAGCCAAGGAGGCGCTGGCGCAGGGCGTCGAGTGGCTCGCCGAACAGCAGGACATGCTGTACGCACAGGACCATTGGGCGCTGTTGCTCGTGTTCCAGGCGATGGACGCGGCCGGCAAGGACGGCACGATCAAACACGTGACGTCCGGCATCAATCCGCAAGGCTGCAGCGTCACGTCGTTCAAGAAGCCGTCCGACGAGGAGCTCGATCACGACTATTTGTGGCGCTACATGCGCCACGTCCCGCCGCGCGGCGAGATCGGCATCTTCAACCGGTCGTATTACGAAGAAGTGCTGGTCGTGAAGGTGCACGAAGAACTCCTGACGCGGCAGAAGATGCCGCCGTCGCTGATCACCAAGCACATCTGGAAGGAACGATACGAGGATATTTCGAGCTACGAGCGCTACCTGACGCGCAACGGCGTCAGGATCTTGAAGTTCTTCCTGAACGTATCGAAGGACGAGCAGAAGAAGCGCTTCCAATCGCGCCTCGACGAACCGGAGAAGAACTGGAAATTCTCTGCGTCCGACATCGCCGAGCGGCAATACTGGTCGGCGTATCAAGATGCGTACGACGAAGCGATTCGCGAGACGGCGTCCGACGAGGCGCCGTGGTTCGTCGTGCCGGCCGACAACAAGTGGTTCACGCGGCTGATCGTCGCGGCGGCCGTGGTCGATGCGATGGGGCGACTGGATCTGCACTATCCGGCGGTCGGTGCGGACAAGCGCGCGGAACTCGCGGCAGCGCGCGTTCGGCTCGAGAAGGAGTGACGCCGCTCGATCGCGGGTCGATGCGTCAGGTGTGACCGCCGACGCCGCACGATCCCGACTCGGTCGGGTAGAACACCGGCGCGAAGCCGCCGCCGGGGGTGCGGAAATTCGTGGTCTGTCCTTGGTAGAGCCGGGCCGCGACGAGCAGCACCTCGCCGTCGTACACGTAGTTGCGCAGATCGACCTTCAGCACGCTCGTTCCGTGCGCGTCGTCGGCCGTGCGCTCGCTCGGCGGCGCCAACGCCTGCGCAACGTAGTCGCCCCTGATGATCTCGTCGAAGACGCGTCGCGTCAGCTTGGCGCCCCGATACGCGCCGCCGCTGCCGTGACCGCGCGCCGGCTTGAAGAACAACGCCTTGCGATCGCGCCACAGCGCGTCGGCGTCGCTCGCCGCGACGATGCGCGTGTGCGGGATCGTGCGCTCGAGCTGTCGCACGTCCGTGTCGGCGACGCCCCAACGACGCAGCAGCGTCGCGTCGGAGAGGGCCGCGAGCAGGCGCTTGTTCGCATGCAGCGCGTGGTCGCGCGGGTGCGGCGTGACGACCGCCGCGTCGGTCGAGTACGCGCGGGCCAGTAGCGGCTGCCGCTCGAAGTAGAAGTCGGTCAGCCGGTTGTAGACGAGGTCGATCGGACCGGCGGCATCGCGCAGCGCGCTGCCGTCCAGGTGCAGGTCGGCCGGATCGACGATCGTCGCGGCCACGCCGTGCGACTCGAACAAGCGTTGGAACAACCTGAACTCCGGGTACAGGTATTGTGCCGGCGGATTTGTGTCGACGATGGCGATCCGTCGCGGCGCTGCCGTGCCGCGCGCGAGCCGCCATTCGCATTCGAACATTGCGAACAAGCGCGCTTCGGCGCCGACGTAGTCGTTCGCTTCGTCGATCAGGTCGGCGACCTCGCCGCAGCACGCTTGCAGCGCGCGGCCCATCACTGCGTTCAGCAGCGCGCCGCCCGCGTTGGTGTTGATCTCGATCAAGCGCGGGCCGTCGGCGCCGAGGTGGAAATCGTAGCTCTGCAGGACGCCGCGCGCGGCCGGCTCGTGGGCGGCGATCGGCGGCGCATCGGCGATCGCGTGCTGACGGAACGACTCGGTGGCGACGACGGTCTCGACCGCGCCGATGGTCCGCTGCATGTCGAGCACGTGCGCGCGGGACACGAACACCGGCAGCGACGAGAAGAGGTGCGGGTGCGCAGCGAGCAGTCCGCCGGCGCCGAGGTCGCGTTCGAGCTGTGCATGCAGCGCCGGGACGTCGACGCCGATGCAGAAGCACTCGCGGTTGAGCCGCTCGGCGGCGCCCGCCGCATCGAGAACGTTCGACGCCATTTTTCAGGATCGGATTCGAATCGAGCGCCTATGGTAACGTCTCGGCCATGGTCGCACCGCTGCATCTCGGACTCACGCCGTGGCTCGCGCCGCTCGCGCGGCGCGCGGACGAATTGTCGCGCCAGGCCGAACTGGCGGAAGCGTGGGGTTACGAGTCGTTCTGGCTGCCGGAAAACCATTTCGGCGAAGGGGCGATACCTGAACCGATGATGCTGCTGTCGGCGGTCGCGAGCGCGACGTCGACGATCCGCCTCGGCACGACGTCGTACTTGCTGCCGCTGCGGCATCCGCTGCAGGCGGCCGAGCAAGTTGCGGTGCTCGATCAGCTGTCGAACGGCCGCGTGATCTTGGGCGTCGGCCGCGGCTACCAGCCGGCGCTGTTCGATGCTTTCAACGTCGCGCAGTCGGAGAAGCGCGAGATCTTCGCGGAATGCCTCGCGACCATGCGGCGTGCGTGGGCCGGCGCTGCCGTCGCCGATCCCGACGTTTCGGTGTGGCCGCGGCCGGTGCAGTTGCCGCATCCGCCGATCTGGGTCGCCGCGTTCGGTCCGAAGGCGCTGCGACAAGCCGGATCGCTCGGCCTGCCGTATCTCGCGTCGCCGATGGAATCGTTCGACGTGCTGCGCCAGAACTACGCGCGCCACGCGGAGGCGTGTCGCAATTGCGGGGTCGAGACGCCGAGCGTCGTGCCGATCATGCGCACGACCTTCGTTTCCGACGATGCGACGTCGCTGGCGCGTGTTCGCGAACTACTCGTCGCGCAAGTGACTGC
This sequence comes from Pseudomonadales bacterium, assembly GCA_035686405.1. Lineage (GTDB taxonomy): Bacteria > Pseudomonadota > Gammaproteobacteria > Pseudomonadales > Azotimanducaceae > DATJGR01. The sequence continues at coordinate 7,120 of DASRZO010000468.1, forward strand.
GATGCGCGCGCAAGCGACCGACGTGATGCGCAAACGCATGCCGGAGCGCATCGAAGACTGGAGCATCGTCGGGACGCCGGACGAAGTCTCGACACAGGTCGAGCGGTATCGGCGCGAACTCGGCATGACGCATCTGATCGCGACGCGGCTGCGGATCGGCGGAATCGAAGCCGAATTGCTCGAACAATCGATACGAACACTCGCCGACACCGTCGGCGCGCACACCGTCACTATGGAGCGAACAGCATGACCATTCGAGTGTTGTGGCCCGCAACGCGATGGCCCGACGACCATTCGATCGAGGCGAACGCGGTCGGCGCCGGCGTCAAAGCGGAATTCGTCCAGCGTTTCGAGCAGGTGACGGACGAACAATGGCGCAACGCCGACGGCATCGTGTGCGGCGTCGACGTGCCGGTGCAGTATCGTCCGAAGCTCGAGAAGTGCCGGATCTTCGTCAAACCCGCGGTCGGTTTCGACAACGTCGACATCAAAGCGTGGGGCGAGCTCGGCATTCCGGTCTGCAACGTGCCGGACTACGGCACGATGGAAGTGGCCGATCATGCGATCGCGTTGATGCTCGCGCTGATGAAGAGCATCGAGTTTCACACGACGGCGCTGCGCAAGGACCCGCGCGGCAATTGGCGGCCGGCGCTCAATCCCTACGGCCGGCGCTTGTCGGTATGCACGTTCGGCGTCGTGGGGATCGGCCGAATCGGCACGGCGGCGGCGCTGCGTGCGAAAGCGTTCGGCATGGACGTGGTCTTCTACGATCCGTACGTCAGCAACGGCGTCGATCTGTCGCTCGGCGTGCGCCGCGTGCATTCGCTCGAGGAACTGATGCGCCAGGCCGACGTCGTCAGCGTGCACGTGCCGCTGTCGGACGAGACGCGCAAGTTGGTCGATGCGAAAGCATTCGCCGCCGCGAAGCCCGGGTTGATCCTGGTCAACACTGCGCGCGGCGAAGTCGTCGATCTCGACGCGCTGTACGACGCAATGAAGAAGAACGTCGTCAAAGCGGCAGGTCTCGACGTGCTGCCGGTCGAGCCGGCCGACCCGCAACATCCGCTCATCGGCGCGTTCGCGGCGAACGAAGATTGGATCGCGCATCGATTGGTGCTGACGCCGCATTCGGCGTTCTTCACGCCGGAAAGCGTGTTCGACATGCGCGCGAAGAGCGGTGAAGTCGCCGCGACGTTCCTGCGTGACGGGCGGCTGCAGAACTGCGTGAACGAGAAGTATTTGCGCAAACGCTAAGGGACTTCGGTCGCGCGGCTCATTCGGCGCGACGCGGCGACCTCGATCGATTCGTTGCGCCCCGCTCGAGGCCGTTGGAGCGCGGTCAGTGTTCGACTTGGCCGAGATTCGCGTGGATGAGGGCGCCGTTGATCACCGGGTTGTTCGCCGCCCAGAACAACGTCTCGGCGATCTCTTCCGGGTTGATCAAGCGACCGAACGCCGACATCGCGCGAACTTGATCGAGCGCGTCGACCGGAACGTGTTCGCGGAACATCTCGGTGTCGGTGAAGCCTGGGCAGATGCACGCGGTGTGGATGCCGCGGCCGACCAAGTCCTGACAGGTCGCGCGCATCATGCCGACGATCGCGTGCTTGCTGACGACGTAGCTGAAGCTGTGCGGCACCGCCTTCTCCGACAGCGTCGAGCCGACATACAGCACGCTCGATCCGGCGCGCATGAACGGCAGCGTGAAATAGTTCAGCGTGTTCGGCGCGACCAGATTCACTTCGAACACTTCGCGCAGGCGGTTGCTCGGCGTCTCGACGGCGGTGTCGTTGTCGAGCCGCGCGGCGTTGTGGATCAGCGTGATGCGCTCGGCGTCGCCGAGCAGTTGGCCGAGCTGGCCCGAAATGTTGTCGAGAAAGCGCGGCGTGGCGAGGTCGCAGTTGATGTGGGTGACCTTCGCGAGCGGACACCGCCGGCGCGACAAGTTGACGACTTCGTAGCCGGCGTCGGCGAAGCGCCGCGCGGTGGCGAGACCGATTCCGGCGCTGCCGCCGGTGAGCAACAACAAATTCATGGGCGACTCCAGCGGCACGAGGCCCACTGACCGGGGCCCGACGACACGCGCACGTTCAGGGATTCGATCGGTTGGCGAGACAGTTCCGCGTCGGTACCGAGACGTTGCGCGAACCAGCGCGCGAACTCCTCGACCGTCGCGTTGCGAATGGGCAGCAGCAGCGCATCGCGTTCGAGAAACGGAATGCGCTCGTCGGCGAATCCGACAATCAGATATCCGCCTTCGTGTTCGAACTTCAGATGCGGCGACTGCGACGGCAGCAACACGCGCTCGTCGAGTTCGTCGCACAGCGCCATCAAGCGGTCCTTGACGACGTTGTAGTCGAACGCGAGGCCGTTCGGCCCGACGGTGGTGTCGAGCGAACAACTGACGTCGAAGTTGTGACCGTGCAGGTTCTCGCGTTCGGTCGCCGAGAAGATCGTGAAGTGCGCCGCGGAGAAGTGCAGATAGTCTTTCGTGATCTCGATCGTCGTCGCGGTCGACACCGGCGAATCGTCGACGAACTGCGGCGTTGCGGCCCTCGTCGTCGACATCGACGCGACTGCATCGGCGCGTGTGGATTTCGGCGTGGGCGCGCTTTTCGACATGACGTTGTCGATGCTACTCAGCTTTGGTTTCATTGAACAGCCGACATTGAAATGCAAGTGTGAGCGTCGGCGCAGCAGCGAAAACACGGGGGAGAGCAATGGAAAACGGAATACACCGCGTCGACGCGGCGGCAGCGGGGATGTCGGCGCGAGCGCTTGCGCGCATCAGCGACCACTTCGTGAAACGTTACATCGAGCCCGGCAAGATCGCCGGCGCGTTGCCGGTGGTGTTTCGCAAGGGTTCGCTCGCGTACTTCGAGCCGCTCGGCCGGATGGACATCGAGCGCAACAAGCCGATGCGCGACGACACGCTGTTCCGCATCTATTCGATGACGAAGCCGATCACCAGCGTCGCGCTGATGATGCTGTACGAGCAAGGCCACTTTCAGCTGCACGATCCGGTGTCGCGGTTCATTCCGCAGTGGCGCGATCTCGCCGTGTATCAGGCCGGTGTCGTACCGAACTTCATGACGCGACCGGTCGACCGTGCGATGACGGTCAAGGATCTCTTCACGCACATGTCGGGTTTGACGTACGGCTTCATGAACCGTACGAACGTCGACCACGCGTATCGCAAGCTCGATGTCGGCGCCGGCGAAGGCCGCACGCTGCGCACCATGATCGATACGTTGGCGAAACTGCCGCTCGAGTTCTCGCCGGGGACGCGTTGGAACTATTCGGTCGCCACGGACGTCTTGGGTTATCTCGTCGAAGTGATCTCCGGCATGTCGTTCGATGCCTACTTGCGGCAACACGTCTTCGAGCCGCTCGGGATGCACGACACCGGCTTCCGGGTGCCGGAACGCTCTGCGGAACGCTTCGCGGCGAACTACAGCCGCGGCGCCGGCAAGGCGTTGAAACTCGAAGACGATCCGCAGACGAGCGTGTACCTGACGCCGCGTACGTTCTTCTCGGGCGGCGGCGGACTCGTCTCGACCGCGCACGACTATTTGCGCTTCTGCCGGATGCTGCTCAACGGCGGCGAACTCGACGGCGCGCGCATCCTCGGTCGCAAGACGATCGAGCTCATGACGCGCAACCACTTGCCGAACGACGAAGACCTGACGCGCTGGGCACTCGGCAGTTTTTCCGAGACGGCGAACGAGGGGTACGGCTTCGGCCTCGGCTTCTCGATCAACCTGGGCCCTGCGCGGACGGCGACGATCGGCTCGGCCGGCGAATATGCGTGGGGCGGCGCTGCCAGCACGATCTTCTGGGTCGATCCGGTCGAAGAGCTCGTCGTGATCCTGATGACGCAATTCATGCCGTCGGCGACGTTCAACTTTCGCGGCCAACTGAAAACGTTGGTGTATCCGGCGATCGTCGACTAGTTGCGAGGTGAACGGGCGTTGCAGCGCCGCGAGAACGCGGGGTTCCGCACAGCGGTGCGATGCAATCGCCGCGGCGGGCCACTACACTCGCCCGTCATGAAGTATCTGCGACCGATGTGTCTCGTCAGCGCGCTCGTGTGCGCCCCGGCGTACGCCGCCGATGCCGTGCCCACTTTCAAGAGCGGCGAGTACCAGGTGACGACCAGCTTCGGCGACAGTCAGACGATGTCCGATAAGGTGTGCCTCACCGACTACGCCGATTGGTTCGGCACGCTGCAGGACAAAGTCGCCGAGCGCGGGTGTGCGTTGCGTGCCGAGGGTCAAACCGGCGCGGTGTTCCGCTATCAGATGACGTGCTCGAACGGCGCCAATGGCCGTATGGCGGTGACGCGCGTGACCGATTCGCACTTCGAGTCGGTCACCGAGATCACGATTCCGATCGCCGGCTTCGAGCAGACGATCTCGACGCGCGACAGCGCGGTCCGGCTGGGCGACTGTCCGCCCGAATAGCTCGCAAATGCGCAGCGCGGGTGCGATTTGCCGGGCGCCCGCCCCAATGCTGTGCGGTTCGGTGCGGCCGCTGCGGTTTCCGGGCCGGCCGCAACAGGGCACCGAACGCGGAAAGCCTGCAAATTCATTGGCCAAACGCCGTTCCTGAAAAGTTGGCCCGCCGCTTGCAGTACCTAACGCAAGGCGGCAGTGCACGACGTGACTCTCTCCCCCCTCGTCGGCACGAGTTTCGTGCTCTCACCCCAGGCGCCGTGCCTGCCGCCTTCTCGAATTCCACCCGATGCGACGGAGGCAACGTGCACAAGCTGGGAATCACCGATGCCTCGTTCCTCTACATGGAGAGCCCGTCGAACCCGATGAACATCGGGTCGGTGCAGCTGCTGGACGTGCCGACGCGCATCGGCTTCTTCAACGACCTCAAGCAATACCTCGCACAGCGTATCCACGCGATTGCGTTCATGCGCAAGCGCTTGAAGTCGACGCCGTTCACGCTCGATCAACCGGTGTGGGTCGACGACCCCGACTTCGACATCGACAACCACGTCGTGCGCGTGCAGCTGTCGGCACCCGGTACGTGGCAGCAACTCGAGGCGCTCGTCGCGCGGCTGCACGAAACGGTGCTGCCGCGCGCGCGGCCGCTGTGGGCGTTCTACTACATCGAGGGGCTCGCGACCGGCCAGGTCGCGTGGTTCTGCAAATACCACCACGCGTGCATCGACGGCATGGCGGGACAAGCGATCATCGACGTGTTGTTCTCGCGCGACCCGGCGACGGATCCGCCGATGGCACCGCTGCCGGAGCGCGAACCCGAACCCGGCGCGCTCGATCTGATGTTCGACGCCGCGCGTTCGCTGCTCGACCAGAGCCTGCGCTTTCCGTCGCGGCTCGACGATCAGCGCAAAGCGCTCGGCCGGCTGGCCGGCCGCGTGCTGAAAGGTCGGGACGGGCTCGGCGCGCTGTATGGCGAAGCGCCGCGTACGCCGTTCAACTGCGCGATCAGCCCGTATCGGACGTGGTCCGCGGCGTCGTTGCCGTTGTTGGAAATGAAGGCCGTTGCGAAAGCGCAAGGCACGACGTTGAACGACGTCGTGATGGCGTCGTGCGCGGCCGGGATGCGCCGCTATCTCCTGCGCAACGCGGCGTTGCCGCCCGCGCCGCTGCGCTGCGGCGTGCCGGTCTCGCTGCGTGCACCGGGCGACACCAGCATGCGCAACCAAGTGACGATGTTGGTCGCATCGCTCGCGACCGACGTCGCCGATCCGATCGAACGTCTGCAGGCGATCAAGGCATCGATGAACGTCGGCAAGGGCGTCGTCGCCGATACCGGCGCGCTGCAACCGGACGATCTCCACCTGCCGGGGTTGTCGACGATGATGTCGACCGCGTCGCTGTGGGCCGAACGCTTCCGCGTCGCCGACTACATGGCGCCGATGGTCAACGTCGTGATCTCGAACGTGCGCGGGCCGATGAAGACGATGTATCTGCACGGCGCGAAGATGTGCAGCCATTTCCCGGTGTCGATCCCGTCGCACTCGATCGCGCTGAATCTGACGGTGCAGACCTACGTCGATCGCGTCGACCTCGGCGTCACCGCGTGCCTCGAAGCCGTGCCGGACGTCGCGGACCTGCGCGACGACATCGTCGACGGTTGGCAGGAACTCAAATCGCTGGTGCTACCGAAGCCGGTCGTCCAGCGCGACGTGCGCGCCGCCTGAGCAAAGCGGCGCGCGGCGCGAGGATCGCGCGGACCGATCGTCGTCGTGCGTCGTGTAGCCTCACGCGCCTCGCGCCGACCGGATCGGATCGGCGCGAGGCCGAGACCTATCGCTGTTGTTGCGTCCTCCGACTGGATCTCACTCGAGCGCGGCGGCGAGCTCGCCGAGGCTCTTGAACGTCCACGTCGGCGTCGCCTCTGCGGCAACGGTCGCGCCGGTGCCGTGGCCGTCGTGGCGGTCGATCCAGACCGTATCGAGCCCGAGCGCGGTCGCCGGCACGATGTCGTGATACAGCGACTGCGCCACGTGCAGCACACGCTTTTTGTCGACGCCGATGCGCTGCAGCGCTGTCGTGAAGTTGCGGTGATCCGGCTTGTACGCCTTCACCTGCGACGCCGTGACGACGTGGTCGAAGTTGATACCCAAGCGGGACTGCGTGAGGTCGAACAAATCGTCGTCGATGTTCGAGATGACGACGAGTTGGAAGTGCGGTCCGAGCGCCTTCAGCGCCGGTACCGTGTCGGGAAACGGCAGCCAATCGCCGACGCTGTCGGGGAAGTTCGCCAACGCTTCTGCAGAGGGGTGAAAGCCGAGGCGCTTCCCCAGCGCTTCGAGCACGCCTTCGAGGATCTTCCGATACGGCCTGTACGGCCCGGCCTGCAGCTTCGCTTCGGTTTTGCCGTAGAAGTCGAGGAGGAAGCTCGGCACCGCGTGCGCGTCGTGCGACTCGAGCAGCGGCTGGATGTAGTTCATCAGGCCGGTTTCCCAGTCGATCATCGTGCCGTAGCAATCGAACGTCAG
>DASRZO010000469.1:0-2497 GCA_035686405.1 Pseudomonadales bacterium
CGCAGCCGTCGCGAACGGCCACAACAACCAAGCGGCCGGCGCGGCGATCGGTTCGGTGTTCGGCGGTGCGGTCGGATACGACATCGCGCGCCGCAACGCGACGCCGGCGTATACGACGTACGGCACGCAGGAAGTCTGCACCACCGTGCAGGACGTCCACGAGGAAGAGCGCATCAGCGGCTATCAAGTGCGCTACGAATACCTCGGCCAGATCTATCAGACGGTCACGCCGAACCCGCCGGGCCAGACGGTGCGCGTTCGGGTCGACGTGACGCCGGCCTTCTAGGCGCCGTCGCCGACACCCGCGCGAGTACAATGCGCCGATGCCCGGTCATGCACCGATTTCCCGCCGAACGTCGATGAGGTCTCGTCGCCGCACACTCGCCGCCGCCGTGACCGTCGCGTTCGCCGCGGTACTGACCTGCGCGCAGCCGGCGTTTGCCGATCGCGGCGGTCACGGCGACAACGAAGGCGTGACGGCCGAGCAGGCCGCGGCAGCGGTCAAACGCGCCTACGACGGACGCGTGGTGTCGGTGAAGCCCGAAGGCAACAACGGTCAGCGCAGCTACAAGGTGCGCGTGTTGCTCGACGGCGGCCGGGTGAAGACGGTGCAGGTCGATTCGCGCGGCAACGTGCGCGAGGCGAACTGACGCGGTGAACTCGGAGCGCGCGCGGCTCGCGGCGATTCCGAGCGCATCGACGTCGAATCGATTCATGCAGATTGACGAGGTGAAGGAACCGACATGCGTGTGTTGGTGATCGAGGACGATGCGGGCCTGCGTTCGCAACTCGTCGACGACCTCAAAGGCGCGGGTTACGTCGTCGACGCCGCGGCCGACGGCGAGGAAGGTGTCTACTTCGGCCGCGAATACGACTACGACGCCGCGATCGTCGATCTCGGCTTGCCGAAGCGCGACGGCATCGGCGTGATCAAGACGCTGCGCGGCACCGGTCGCCGCATGCCGATCTTGATCCTCACCGCGCGCTCGCATTGGCAGGACAAAGTCGCCGGGCTCGAAGCGGGCGCCGACGATTACCTGACGAAGCCGTTCCACATGGAGGAATTGCGCGCGCGCTTGAACGCGTTGATGCGGCGCGCGGCCGGTCACGCATCGCCGGTCATCTCGGCCGGGCCGATCGCGCTCGACACCGCACGGAAGGAAGTGCGCGTCGACGCCGAGCCGGTCGAACTGACTGCGTTCGAGTATCGCGTACTCGAATACCTGGTGCTGAATGCGGCGCGCGTCGTGTCGAAGACCGAGCTGACCGATCACTTGTACGAGCAAGACTTCGACCGCGACAGCAACACGATCGAAGTGTTCATCGGCCGGTTGCGCAAGAAGCTCGATCCGGACGGCGCGCTGAATCCGATCCGCACCGTGCGCGGCCAAGGCTATCGCTTCTCGCTCGAGTCGCCGCGGTAGCGGCGCGCCGTGCGGCAGGGCACCCGCTTCGGATTACGCGCGCGACTGCTGCTGACGAGCATGCTGGTGCTCGGCGTCGGGCTGGGGCTCACCGGCTACGTCCTCGATCGTTCGTTCAGCGCGAGTGTCGTCGCCGGCGCCAACGAGCAATTGAAGCTGCTGATCTACTCGCTGCTCGGCGCCGCGGAGGAAGAGGGCGACACGCTCGTGTTCCCGGCGGCGCCGCTGGAGCCGCGTTTCGAACAGCCGGAGTCGGGCTTGTACGCGATCGTCACCGACGTCAGCGGCAACCTCGTCTGGCAATCGCCGTCGCTGCAGTTCGGCAGCGCGCTGTCGATGTCGATCCCGAAGCCGCCGAGTTCGAAGAAGTTGCCCGCCGGGCATTTCATGTTCCGCGAGATCGACGGCCGTTACGAGATGTTCTATCGCGTGATCTGGGAAACCGAAGGCGACCAGGTGTTCACGTTCCGCGTGATCGCGGACGAAACGCCGTTCCGCGCCGCGATCGCGAGCTTCCGTCATACGTTGCTGTTCGGGCTCGCGGCGGTGGGACTGGCGTTGATGGCGGCGCAATTCTTCGCGGTCCGATGGGGGCTGCGTCCGGTCGGCGCGATGGCGGGACACATCCGCGCGATCGAGGGCGGCGCACGCGAGCGGATGGGCCGCGACTATCCGCCGGAGTTGCTCGGCCTCGCCCGCAACATCGACCGCTTCATCGATCACGAGGTCGAAAGCCGCGAACGCTATCGCAAAGCGATGGACGACCTCGCCCACAGCTTGAAGACGCCGCTCGCAGTGTTCCGCAACGCGCTCGATGCCGGCCGTTTCGACGATCTGAAACTGCTGCGCGACCAGCTCGACCGCATGGAAACGACGGTCGCGCACCAGTTGTCGCGCGCGATGACGGCCCGCCCCGTCGTGCTCGCCGATCGCACCGCGCCGGCACCCATCGCGGACCGTCTGATCAAGGCGCTGAACACGGCCTACATGGAAAAAGGCGTCTCCGTCGAACAACACATTCCCGCCGATCTGGCACTGCGCTGCGACGAGCGCGACTTGATGGAAATGTTGGG
>DASRZO010000470.1:0-4373 GCA_035686405.1 Pseudomonadales bacterium
GGGGCTCGACAACGAGGCGAAATCCGGTGGTGGAGCACGACGGTGAAACACGACGACGACGGTGCTGACGGCGGCGGTGAGTCGCCGAAGAAATTGAAGAACAAGAAATACGAAAAGGAACTCAAACGCCTGCACGAAGAGTTGGTGAAGGTGCAGTTGTGGGTGGTCGAGAAGGGCCTCAAGGTCTGTATTCTGTTCGAAGGCCGCGACGGCGCCGGCAAAGGCGGCACGATCAAGGCGATCACCGAGCGGGTCAGTCCGCGCGTGTTTCGGGTCGTCGCGTTGCCCGCGCCGACCGAGCGCGAGAAGAGTCAGATGTACATACAGCGCTACATGCCGCACTTGCCCGCGGCAGGCGAGGTCGTCATTTTCGATCGTAGTTGGTACAACCGCGCCGGCGTAGAGCGGGTGATGGGGTTCACCGACGAAGAGGTGGTGAAGAAGTTCCTGCAGCTCGCACCGTTGTTCGAAAAGATGGTGATCGACTCCGGGATCATCCTGTTGAAGTACTGGCTCGAGGTCAGCGAAGAGGAACAGTCGCGCCGGCTCGAGGCACGCGTCGACGACGGCCGCAAGATCTGGAAGCTGTCGCCGATGGACCTGAAATCGTATAGCCGCTGGTATGACTATTCGCGCGCGCGCGACGCGATGTTCGTCGCGACCGACACCGGTTACGCGCCGTGGTACGTCGCGAAAACCGATGACAAACGGCGCGGTCGGCTGAACATCATCCGGCACATCCTGAAGCACATTCCGTACGAAGAGATTCCGCACGACAAGGTGGAGTTCCCGAAGCGACAGAAGCGCGGCGACTACGTCGAGCCCGACTACCCGTACAAATACATCGACGACGCCCATTGAGCCGACCGAACCCGCGGGTTTGCTTGCGATCTTCGTCGCCGCCGACGCCCCGTTGACGACGATGGAGGGCGCGGCGGCGCAGTCACGGCATCGCTTGTCGAAAAGCCGCGCGCGTTGGAAGATCGCGCTTCCTTCCGAGCGCACGCACGACCATCGGCGTCTTCGTCCACATCATCGAAACGTACGGCCTATGGGTCGTGTTCGGCTGCGTGATCCTCGACCAGGGCGGGCTGCCGTTTCCCGCGTATCCGCTGATGATCGTCGCGGCCGCGCTCGCGACGAACGCCGGCGAGCCGCTCGCGCCGATTTTGTTTGCCGCGACGCTCGGCGCGCTGTTCGCGGATCTGCTGTGGTTCGCCGGGGGCCGCCGCTTCGGCGCCCTGCTGTTGAAGCTGATGTGTCGCGTGTCGCTGTCGCCGGATTCGTGCGTCGGACTGACGCGGCGAATCTACGGTCGCTATGGGGCGCCGTCGCTCGTGGTCGCGAAATACGTGCCGGGTTTTGCCGCGGTCGCAACGACGCTCGCCGGTGAGAGCGGCACGCGGCTCGCCCGGTTCCTGTTGTACGACGGCGCCGGCGCGATGTTGTGGGCCGCCGGTGCGATCGCGCTCGGCGCGGTCTTCCACGAAGCGGTCGACGTCATGCTGGACGAACTCGAACAGCTCGGTCACATCGCGATCGTGCTGCTGCTCGCCGGGCTCGCCGGATTCGTTGCGTTCAAATGGTGGCAGCGCTACCGCTTCAAGATGCGTATTCGCATGTCGCGGATCACGGTCGACGAGCTGAACGACCTGATCGCGTCCGGCGAACCGACAATCCTCGACGTGCGCAGCGCCGAACGGCGTGTGCAATCCGGTTGGATTCCGGGCAGCGTTTACTTCGACGACGCAGCGGCAATCGAACTACCGAAGGATCGCGACATCGTCGTGTACTGCGATTGTCCGAACGATGCGTCGGCCGCGGTGATGGCGGAAAAGCTGAAGCAGCGCGGCCTCACCCGAGTGCGGCCGTTGGCGGGCGGCATCGATGCGTGGATCGAACGCGGCCATTCGATCGAACGCGCCGCGCCGGCGCGCGCGACGGCCTAACGGAGACTCGGCGTGAGAACGTCCCGTCGCCGGCATTCGATCGAACGCGAGCTCGACGCCTTGGTTGCGGCCGCGTGCGGCACGGACGGTCCGGGCGCCATTCTCGCGGTGGCGGCGCCGCTGCGCGACGTCGATTGGCGCGGTGCGTCCGGCACGTTCGCGCGCGGTGTGCGCAAGAAGCTGAAGCCGACCGACGGTTTTCGCATCGCCAGCATGTCGAAGACGTTTACCGCGACGCTGGTGATGCAGTTGGTCGAAGAGGGCCGGCTGACGCTCGACGCGCGAATCGGCGAGTTCTTTCCGAGGGCGTTCGTGCGCCGCGTTCATCCGCGCGGCGATGCGATCACGCTGCGGCATCTGCTCAACCACACCGCCGGGCTGTGGGACTTCGCGCTGAGCGAACCGTGGAGCCGCGAACTGCTGCGAGAGCCGGCGCGGTTTCGCCATCCCGACGCGATCCTCGAATGGGCGATCGAGCACGGCGCGCCGGTCGGCGACGTCGGTGAACGCCACGTCTATTCGGATACCGGTTTCGTATTGCTCGGGCACGTGCTGCAGCGGGTGACGGGTATCGCGTACAAGACGCTGTGCCGCCGCCGCATATTTCGGCCGTTGGCGATGAACGAGACTTGGCTCGAAGGCCACGAGACACCGCGTTCGACGTTGTCGCACGCCTACTCGGGCCGTTGGGACGCTCTGCAATTGAACGGCAGCGCCGACTGGGCCGCCGGCGGTCACGTGGCGACGGTGACGGATCTCGCGCGCTTCGTCACGGCGCTGTTTCGCGACGGCAAACTCCTATCGCAGCAGAGTGTCGATGCAATGTTGGTCACCGTGTCTGCGACCGACGAGCGCCGATACGGACTCGGCGTCGGCGTGCGGCGCGAAGCGGCGACGGGCCGCCCGGAGACCATGCAGTCGCTGTGGGGACATTCGGGCCACTGGGGTTCGTTCATGTTCTATGCGCCGGCGTTGCGCGCGACGATCACCGGCACGGTCAACCGTGCGGCAGCGGACAATCGTTGGATTTTCTCGAAGGTGGTCGAACTACTCGACCCGGTGCTGAATCCCTGACGTCGATCGTAGTCGAACCCGGAACATGCGTACGGGGACGAAATCCCCTCAGTCGGATTGGTGAGGCGCCTACTTCAACACGGCGAAGTCGACAATTGCGCTGACGATCGCGAGCAGGCCGATCACGATGGCGAGGGAACCGAGCAGCCGCCAGCCGTGAAACTGTTTTTCGTTCGATTGCGTCTCGTCCATACGTCGTTGCGCTCAAGTTGACTGACCTAGACCCCTTCCAGATAATACGCGGCCCTACGCGCCCGTAGCTCAGTTGGATAGAGCACCAGGCTACGAACTTGGGGGCCGGGAGTTCGAATCTCTCCGGGCGCGCCAATCGATGAACGGGGCTCCGGGCCCCGTTTCTTTCATAGCCTTTCGCGTCATTTGGTGAAGACTTCGCGCACGCCGCCGGAGATCAGCACGGTGGTGTCGATCAATACTGCGGTCAATCCGATGCCGCCCGGGCTTGCGAGGTAGCGCGGCTCCCACTCCGGCAAGAACTTCGACTTGTACCGGCGCAGGCCTTCGAAGTTGTAGAAGTTGTCGCCGAAGCGGAACAGCAGGTTGCCGAGCTTGTGCCACTGCGTGGCGAGCGGATGTTGGCCGAGGCCGGACAGCGGGGCCATGCCGAGGCTGAACCACTGATAGCCCTGCGCCTTCGCGAGCAGCAGCATTTCGGTGAAGAGATAATCCATCACGCCTTTCGGCGCCTGGTCGGTGAACCGCATCAGGTCGACGGTGAGTTCTTCGTTTTTCGCGCCCTTCCAGATCGTGGCGAACGCGACGATCGCACCGCCGACGCGCACGATCGCGCAATCGAAGTTCACGACGTATTCCGGCACGAACGCGCCGAGCGAGAAGCCCTTCTCGTGCACCTTCTTCTCGGCGAGCCACGAATCCGACACCGCCTTCAATTCGTCGAGCAACGGCGCGACATTGCCGGCCGGAATCACTTCGAAACTCGCGCCGTCGCGTTTCGCGCGGTTGCGCGCATGGCGCATCTCGGCACGGTCGCTCTTCGAGATGTCGAAATCGGCGAGCTTCACGCGCGCTTCTTCGCCGAGCTTCACCAGCGACAGGCCGAGGTCGACGTACAGCGGCAGTTCGTCGTCCGACACGTGATAGAAGACGCAGCGCGCGTCGTGGCGGTCGGCCAATTCGCGGAACTGCCACGCGAGATCTTCGTAGCGTTCTTGATTGCCGATCGGACCCGCGAGCGCGATCCAACTGCGGCCCGATGCTTGGAACATGATGAAAGCGTCGCCGGCGGGGTGGAACAAGAAGCGCTTGTCGCCGAGCAGCGCGACGTTCGCGATCGTGCGCGTCGACGTGGCGACGATCTGTTTGGCGCGCGCC
>DASRZO010000471.1:0-2449 GCA_035686405.1 Pseudomonadales bacterium
TTTCTGAACGAACCTCTATCGTGACGATTGCGAGTGTCGAGCAGCCGAGCGACCTACGCGGTCGCCGCGAGCGCCGCGCGGATTTCCGCGACGATCGCTGCAATACGCGCGTCCCACGCCGCCGCCATCGCGGGCGTCCAATCGGCGGCACACGCGGCGCGAATGACGTCGCGCACGGCGGTCAGCAGATTGTCGTACATGTGCGACTGCACGCCCCACGTCGAGTGGTTCTTGGTTTCGAAACGCAGATACGCGAATTGTTCGGCGATGTCGTCCGCCAGCAACAGCTCGAACAGGCTGTCGAGCATGCGGCCGCGCATATAGATGTCGGTCAATTGCATCAGGTCGCGCGAGCCGGCGCAGCGCGCGAAGTAGGCGTCGTAGATCGCGGGATAGACGTCGCCGCCGCGTTCGGCGGCGATCTCCAACGAGCGATGCAGGTCGGCAACGGACATGGCGGCCTCCGGCGATTCGATTCGAGTGCGCGCGTCGACGGTGTGTGTCGAGGTGTGCGTCTGGTCTGCGGCAGAGTAAGCTCCAAAACTGACCCTGGTCAATTTCGATGAGGAGGGTGGAACGATGGTTGCGGTGACCGAACTGGGTTACGTGTGTTTCGGCGTATCGGATCTCGCTGCGTGGCGGGATTTCGCCGGCAATTTGCTGGGTCTCGAGGTGTTCGAGGAGCCGGGCGAGTCCGACCGGCTGTATCTGCGCACCGACTATTGGCACCACCGGATCATCCTCGAGAAGAACCCGGTCGACGATTTGACCGCGGCGGGGCTGCGCGTCGGCGGTGCGGAGGAATTCGGCGCGATGCAGAAGGTGCTGAAGGACGCCGGGATCAAATTCGAAGTGGGCGGGAAGGATCTCGCGCGGTCGCGCCACGTGCTCGACCTGATTCGGTTGGCGGATCCGGCCGGCAATCCGCTCGAGATCTTCCACGGTCCGCGGATCGAGCCGCACAAGCCGTTCCTGCCGGGTCGGCGCATGCATGGGCGCTTCCTGACGGGCGACTTCGGGGGCGTCGGTCACATGATCATGCGCAACGCCGGCATCGACAAAGCGTACGAGTTCTACAAGCTGCTCGGCATGCGCGGCGGCATCGAATACCAGGTGCCGATGGGGCCGGGCGGCGCCGTCGCCGAAATCCTGTTCATGCATTGCAACGAACGCGACCACACGGTGGCGTTCGGTCCGCCGAGCAAGAAGAGCGTCAATCACCTGATGCTCGAGGTGGAAAACATCGACGACGTCTTCATGACGCACGACCTCATCCAAGCGAGCAAATATCCGGTGATGATCAGCCTCGGCAAGCACGCGAACGACCACATGTTTTCGTTCTACGTCGCGTCGCCGTCCGGCTTCATGATCGAGATCGGCTACGGCGGCCGGCCCGCGACGCATCAATCGGAGTACTACACGCGCGACACGTACGGTCACGTATTCAGCCAGGCGATGGGTCCCGGCATGAGCATCGACAAGTGACGGTCGACGTCGTGCGGGGCAGCGCGCGTTGAGTTCGCAACCGATCGCGGCGAAGCCGGTCGTGCTCCGGCCGCGCGCGCACCGGCGCAAGCTCGAGAACCGCGAACGGATCTTGAGCGAAGCGCGCCGGTTGTTCGGCCGGCACGGCTTCGCCGGAGTGACGACCGCGGAAA
Source organism: Pseudomonadales bacterium (assembly GCA_035686405.1). Lineage (GTDB taxonomy): Bacteria > Pseudomonadota > Gammaproteobacteria > Pseudomonadales > Azotimanducaceae > DATJGR01. Next base: position 1,659 of record DASRZO010000471.1, read on the forward strand.
TCGCCGAAGCGGCCGACGTCGCAAAGGGATCGGTGTTCGCGCAGGTCGGCTCGAAGGAGCGGCTACTCGTACTGGTTTTCCAGCGCGACATGAACAAATGGTTGGACGATGCGGCGGCGCGAGCCGGCCGCGGCGCGCTGCTCGACCAACTGGAACGCTTCTTCGACGCGATGTTGGATGGTGCGGCAGATGCGCCGGAGTTGACGGCCGTTTTCATGCGCGAGTTGCCGTATGCGCATCGAGAACCCGAAGTCGTCGCGGCGATGAACCGTACTTACGCTCTGCTGACGGACCTCGTCGAGGCAGCTAAGGCGCGCGGAGAGATCACGAACTCGGTCGACTCGACGACGTTGGCGCACAACCTCTTCTCTCTCTATTTCAACTTTCAGTACATCTGGTTGGCGCAGGACATGCCGCCGCGCGCTGCGGTCGAACCGAACCTCCGCGAAAGGCTGGCGGCGCAGATCGGCGTGTTGCTGCGCAAGCGAGGTCGCTCGGACTGACGCATCGGCGGCGGGATCGGTCGGCAGTGGTGTGGTTGTTGCATTGAAAATTCACGAGGCGGCCGCTGCGACGAAGTGCGAGCGGCCGTAGGAGGCGCAGATGAACGCAGTAGCAAGACCGGCGGTGGCAACGCCGCAACATTTCATCAACGGCGAGTTCGTGTCGGCGCGTTCCGGCGGCACATTCGAAGTCGTCGACCCGGCGACGGAGCAGTTGACGGCGATGGCCGCGCGCGGCGATGCGCAAGACGTCGCAGCGGCGGTCAAAGCGGCAAAGGACGCGTTCGA
>DASRZO010000472.1:0-2077 GCA_035686405.1 Pseudomonadales bacterium
GCTGCTGACGCGCGTGTACGACTGCTACTACCAGGACGAACGCGTGCGCGTGCAGATCGGCGTCGTCGCCGGCGCGCCGTTTCCGCACGGCAACACCGTTCCAGCGGGCGATCTATCGCTGCTCGATCCGGTCATCGCGAATGCTCGGCGACATGCGTACCGGAAGGTCTGACGTTCGCGTCCGACACCGCCATTGCTCGTATTGGCGTACCGCACGGACCATAATCGCCCATCGCACAACACACGAGAGATCGCCATGCGTTCCGCCCTTCGAGTCGCCGCGTTCGCGGCATTGCTGATTGCCAATGCGTGCGCACGCGCCGACGACGTGGTCGAAGAAACGACCGCCGTCGAACCCGACGGCGTGGTCGAAACCTGCGGCTCGGGCGACGGCTTGAATCCGTGCCGCGACGCGCAAGGCGAGACCTGGAAACACGCCGACGATCCGAACTACATCAAGGTCGATTCGACGCAGCAGCTCGAGCAATCGTCGGCGGCGATCCGCGCCGAAACTCCGCAGGAACTCGAGAAGACGATTCAGCAAATCGAAGACGACCAAAAGAACTGATGCCGGCTGCGGCGAATCAACGCTGGACGCTCGCCCGCACGCCGCCCGGCGGCTGGCCGATGCCCGACGACTTCGCCTGGAGTGAAGCGCCGATCCCGTCGCCCGCGCCGGGCCAGATGCTGACGCGCACCCTGTATTTGTCGTTAGATCCGTATCAGTGGGGTCGGCGCCGCGGCGGCGTCGAAGCGGTCGGCGAGGTCTGCCACGGCCGCACCGTGGCGCAAGTCGTCGAGAGCCGGATCGACGGTTATCGCGCCGGCGATTTCGTGTTCAACACGAACGGCTGGCAGCACTACGGTCTGACCGGCGACGGCGTCTCCGTCTTCGGCTACATGTTCCCGCGCAAGCTCGACCCGAAGGTTGCGCCGATTTCGACCGCAGTCGGCGTACTCGGCATGCTCGGCCTCACCGCGTACTCGGGGCTCGTGGTGCAATGCGCGCCGCGCGCCGGCGAAACGGTCGTCGTATCGGCCGCGTCGGGCGGCGTCGGCCAAGTGGTCGGACAGATCGCGAAGATCCTCGGCTGCCGCACCGTCGGCATCGCCGGCACGCAAGACAAGTGCGACTTCGTCACGCGCGAACTCGGCCTCGACGCATGCGTCTCGCATCGCGATCCGGATCTGACGGGTGCGCTCGGCCGCGCGTGCCCCGACGGTGTCGACGTCTACTTCGAGAACGTCGGCGGCGCCGTGTTCGAAGCGGTACTGCCGCACCTCAACCGCCGCTCGCGCATTTCCGTGTGCGGCATGATTTCGCAATACGGCAACACCGACGGCCGCAACCCGCGCGAGGTGTGGGCCGCGGCCGGCGCAGCGACGTTTGCCGCACGCGACGTTGCGGTGCACGACCTGCGCGTCGGCAATTTCGTCGCCGACTACCAAGACCGGTTCCTCGCCGAGATGGCCGGGTGGCTGCAGGCCGGCCGCGTCAAATACAAGGAAGACCTGTGGCCCGGGCTCGAACGCGCGCCCGAAGCGTTTCGCGCGATGCTCGACGGCCGCAATTTCGGCAAGACGTTGGTCGTCGTCGACAGCGACCCGACGCGGCCGAGCTGAGCCGTTGGAGACCTTCCCTCGCACCGGCGGGTGTCACCACCGCGGCGCGGGCCGCGCGACGACGCCCTTCGACGTGAGCGCCATATGCGTCAGCGTCTGTTCGTCGTGCCGCATTCGCCACGACAACATGCGCTGCGCGCAATCGAGTACGACCGGTAGATAGCTCGGATCGTTCGCACGGTTGCGGAACTCGTGCGGATCGTCGTGCAGGTCGAACAGCAACGGCGGCAATCCGGCGAAATGCACGTACTTGTAGCGGTCGCCGCGCAGCACGTTCAGCGTGCACGCGTGCAGCGGAATGCCGAGCGCGCGTTCTGCCGCATCGCTCGTCGCATCGCGGAAGTCGAACTCCCAGTGCGCTTCCTCGCGCCAACCGGCCGGCGTGACCGACGACGTCACGAAGGGGAGCAGCGAACGGCCGTCGCACGTGTGCGGCGTATCGAGCTTCAGCCAA
>DASRZO010000473.1:0-2236 GCA_035686405.1 Pseudomonadales bacterium
CGCACGCGTTTGCGACGACCGCCGGCCCCGCCGACGATCGCAACCTGGTCTTTGCGGCAGCCGAAGTGCCGCGCGATCAGCGCGATCAGTTCGGCGTTCGCCTTGCCGTCGACCGGCGGCGATTTCAGCTGAGCGAGCCAACCTCCGTCGGCTTCCCGAATCAACGACTGCGTCCGCGCATTCGGTTTCACGCGCACGCTCAGCGTCGTCGAGCGCGACCCGGCGCTCAACCGTAGCCCTTGTAGCCGACCTCGAGCGCGAGCCGGCTGCGCGGATCGGCGTCGGCGCGCAGCCGCTCGACGACGTAGCCGAAGTCGTAGCGCGGCCCCAGCCGAGGTCGCGCCGCGCGCGTTCGTTGACGTAGACGCGCTCGATCGACGGGAACATCGACCAGCCGCGCCGTCGAAACTCCGCTGCGTATTCGGGGCACCGCCGCGCGACCACACGCGGCGCATCGGTGCGCAGCTCGGCGACGTCGTCGGGCGCGAACGGCGTGGTCGCGCTGACGATGTAGCGGCCGAAGCCGATCGACCGCGCGCGCTGCAGCGCGAGCAGGTGCGCGTCGACCACGTCTTCGATCTCGACGCGCCGATACAGAAACTCGTTCGCCTTCACGTTGCCGTCGGCGTAGCGGCCGCTGACGGCCGGGTTGTCGTCTTCCTCCGGGAAAAACCGCGACGTCCGCAACACGATGCAGGGCAGGCCGCGGCGGCGGTGAAACATCTCGCACAGATCTTCCGCCGCGCGCTTCGTCACGCCGTAGATGTTCTTCGGCACCGGCGCGGTCGATTCGGTAATCCACGCCGCCGGGTCGCCGGGCGGCGGCACCAACGCATCGCCGAATACACTCGTCGTGCTGGTGAATACGAAGGCGCCGACGCCCGCATCGCTCGCCGCTTCCAACAACGCGAGCGTGCCGCTGACGTTCGTGTCGACGAAGGCCTGCGCCGCGTACATCGCGATGTGCGGCTTGTGCAGCGTCGCCGTGTGCAGCACCGCCTCGACGCCGCGCACGCAGCGCGCGACGCACGCACGATCGGCGATCGAACCGACGACGTCGGTGAACGGCGACGCCTTCGCGTCCAAGCCGACGACGTCGTGGTCCGCCCGACGCAGCGTGCGCACCAACGCCTCGCCGAGATGTCCGGCCGAGCCGGTGACCAGAATTCTCACGCGGGCGACTGCCGACGACGCGGTTGCATCTTGCGTCGACCTCTACGACACCGGCGGACCGATGTTCTGGCCGATGCGCCATAGCACGCCCGTTGGGTCGTCGACGGTGAAATCGCGAATGCCCCACGGCCGGTCTTCCGGCGGATTGACGCGCACACCGTACTTCGCACCGATCTGCTGCGAATCGACGTGGCGCCACCATGCGTCGACGTCCTTCACGAGCAAATGCATCATCAAGTTCTTCGCGAACGCGCTCACGTAGAAGTTCTGTAGTAGGAAGCTCGCGTTGCCGGCGTGCACGTAGGCCAGATCGCCGGACGACCACTTCACCGTGAAACCGAGGTCGGCGTAGAAGCGCTTCGACAACTCGAAGTCCTTCGCCGGCACGAACGCCTTCAGCTCCACCGTCTCCATCGTGTCCATCGGTTCCGACCTCGAATGGTCACCCATGCAGCCGCCGACCGTACCTTATATAGGGCAGTGGTCGCACTGCTCGGCCGAGCCTGCCGCTCGAATCCGGCCGCTAGCATCCGCGACCGGGCAGCCGCGGCCGCGCCGGCGCAAACGATCGGCGGCGGCTTTACGCCTCGGCGACGGCGCTCGCGATCTGCAGGCCGATGAACGCCGCGATGCCGACGACGTACGCGACGTGCTCGCGGTAGATCGATCGCGCGAGCCGGCTCTGCGTCGCGACGTCGTCGCCGCGCGCACCGAGCCGCGCCGCATCGCGAAACGTCTTCGCGACGGCGCCGACGATCGGCGCGCCGCCGAGTGCGAACGACGCGAGCACCGGCACGACCGGCGCGCCGTTCACGAGTTCGACCGCGAGCGTGACGAGCGTCGTCGCCATCACCAGTGCGACCAGGCGACCCATCGGCCGCGACGTCGTCGTCACGCGCCGGTAATACGCGGCGATCGACGCGAGTACGTCTTCCGGCAAGTCGCCGGTTCGATTCTTCAGCACCTGCACATCGAAGAGCAGGTCCATCCACAGCACGGCGAGCAAGAAGCCGCCGCACGCAGTCAGCATAAGCGGCGCGACCGACACGATCCTGTCCGACAG
>DASRZO010000474.1:0-2039 GCA_035686405.1 Pseudomonadales bacterium
GCTTCAGAACATCCGCTCTACCGGTGAGGTACCGGTGAGAGCTCTGCCAGTCGCACAGCCGAGGCGATCGCAAACTCGCTTCGGGATCGAATCTCGTGCCCTTCGTGGGGTTTCGCCAAGTCGTGCTGTCGGATCGTCCGACGCAGGCGGGTCCGCGTCGGAAACTCGGACGCGGTACTTTGTCGTTGCCTTACGGCCTCTGCGCCAACCAACGCGCCAATTCGTAGTGCGTCTGCGGCGCGCGGCCGTGCGAGCGCTCGAACGCGCGGCGATCGCGCTCGTAGTGGCGACGCCAGCGGTCGATCGACGCGTCGTGCGGCGGACGCTGCGGCGCAGCGTGCATTTTCTCGGCGTGGGTCATCACGGCTCAGTTCTCCCGATTCAGCATCAGATGCATCTTCACGAGATGCGCAACCGACTGCGCTTGCATCTTCTCCATCACGTTTGCGCGGTGGATCTCGACGGTGCGTTCGCTCAAGCCCAGATCGATCGCGATCACTTTGTTCGCGCGGCCGTCGACGACGAGATCCATCACTTCGCGTTCGCGCGGCGTCAGCGACATCTGCCGTCGCTGTATCTCGGCGTGGCGTTCCAGAATCAAGCGATTCTCGGCGTCCTTGGCGAGCGCGCGGTTGATGCCGTCGATCAACTCCTGATCGCGGAACGGTTTCTGCAGGAATTCGAGCGCGCCGTTCTTCATCGCCTGCACCGCCATCGGCACGTCGCCGTGGCCGGTGAGCAGCAACACGGGCAGCATCGCACCGCGCTTGTTCAGCTCGCGCTGCACGTCGAGGCCGCTCATCTCCGGCATCCGCACGTCGAGCAGCAAGCACGCCGGCCGATTCGCATCGAAGTCGCGCAAGAAGTCGCTCGGTCGGGCGAACTCGATCGCCTCGTAACCGATCGTACTGATCAGCGCGACCAGTGCTTTACGCATGCCGTCGTCGTCGTCGAGAACATAGACGACCGGTTTGAGGGGCTTCGCGGGGGCTTTGCTCACGTCACTCTCTCTCTGCGATCGGCAGCTTGAAGTAGAAGCGCGCACCGCCGCCTTCGACGTCGTCGAAACCGATCGAACCTTCGTGCGCTTCGATCGTCGCGCGGCTCGACGCGAGCCCGAGGCCCGTGCCGCCGGATTTCGTCGTGAAGAACGGCCGGAAAATCTGTTCGCGATGTTCCGCTGCGACCCCGGTGCCGCGATCGCTGACCGCCACTTCGACGTCGTAGCGTGTCGCGGTGACGTCGATGCGGATATCGGGGTCGGCGCGATGCGTCGGCGTCGCTTCGAGCGCATTCTGCACGAGCGTCAACAGTACGTGCTGAATGCGCAGCCGATCGACATTGGCCCGCGGCAACCGCGGCTGATACGCGATGGCGAGGGTCAGCCCGGCATGCGCGACCGACGCTTCGATCACCGGCCGCAGCTCGTCGATCAATTCCGGCAACGCGCACGACGTCCGCTCGTCGGCGGGTTCGAACAATCGTCGAATGCGGCGAATGCCGTCGCCGGCATGCATCGCTTCATCGCGAATCTGCCGCAACACCGCGCCCACGCGCGGCAGCATCGGCTCGCCCTTTTCGAGCATCCGCTCGCCGGCGCTCGCGAACGTCGCAATCGCGCCCAGCGGCTGGTTGAGCTCGTGCGCGAAGCCGCTCGCCATTTCTTCGAGCGCCGACACGCGCGCGATGCGCATCAACTGTTGGATCAACTCCGGCGTCGTGCCGTCGATTCGCTGCGTCATGTCACCTTCCAAACCGCGCACCCGCCTTCCGCTCCCGAACGTTCGGTGACTCTCACGATTTCCGCACTCTGCCGCAACCGTGCGGCCGCGCGAATCAGCAATCCCCGAACGTCCGCGCGGAAATCCCTTAGCAGGGGCCGGCCCGGCGCAACGTGCTACCCTTTGCGCGCCTTGGACGCCCTGCAGGAAGTCGAGCGACACCTTTATCGCTACTCGCCCGACGCGCTGGTCGTCGTCGACGAGCGCGGCGTCATCGTGCTGGCCAACGACACCGTACGGCAATTGTTCGGCCACACC
>DASRZO010000475.1:0-4197 GCA_035686405.1 Pseudomonadales bacterium
ACGCTGATGGTGCTCAACACCGCCGAAGGCCACTTCAATGAAGACCTGATGCAGCGTACCGGCATGGGCGGCCGCGGCTGGAATCGCCGCTTGCAGTTCGGCGGCGTGACGATCGCGATGGTGATCGGCCTATCGATGCAGGACACGGGAGAGAACGCACTGGCGGAACTGTCGCTCGACAAGATTCGCCTCAAATCGCCGGTGTTCCACGGCGACACGCTGTACGCCTTCACGGAAGTGTTGGCGAAGGCCGATGCCGAACAACCGGACGCGGGCATCGTCACGTTCAAGCACTGGGGCGTGAACCAGAAGGACGAGGTGGTCTTCGAAGGCGAGCGGCGCGTGCTGATCAAGCGTCGCAGCCACTACGCGCGCTGAGCGACGATCGATGGCCGGCGCACTCGAAGGGCTCAGAGTCGTCGATTTGACGATGATGCTCGCAGGCCCGTTCTGCACGATGTTGCTCGCCGATCAAGGCGCCGACGTGATCAAGGTCGAGCCGGTCGCCGGCGACGGTACGCGCCGGATGGGTCCGTATCCGAAGGACGTCGACCGCCGCACGACCTACGGCGCATATTTCCAGAGCATCAACCGCGGCAAACGTTCCATCGGTATCGATCTCAAGAGTCCGACCGGTAAGGAATTGCTCCGCAAGCTGGTAACAAGCGCGGATGTACTGATCGAGAACTATCGCGCCGGCGTGATGGACAAGCTCGGGCTCGGCTACGAGGCGCTGCACGAGGTCAACCCGAAACTCGTGTACGCGGCGATCCGCGGCTTCGGCGATCCGCGCAGCGGCGAGAGCCCCTACGTCGATTGGCCGGCGTACGACGTCATCGCGCAGGCGATGGGCGGCATGATGGGCATCACCGGGCCGAAAGGCTCGCCGACGAAGATCGGCCCCGGCGTCGGCGACACGCTGCCGGCCGCGCTCACCGCCGTCGGCATCCTCGCCGCCGTGTATCGCGCCAACAAGACCGGTGAGGGGCAGTTCGTCGACGTCGCGATGTACGACACGATCCTCGCGTTCTGCGAGCGCATCATCTATCAATATTCGTACACCGGCGCCGTACCCGGCCCCGAAGGCAACGCACATCCGTTGCTGTGTCCGTTCGGATTGTTCCCGGTGCGCGACGGCTTGGTCGCGATCGCGTGTCCGATGGAGCAGTTCTGGGAACCGCTCGCGCGCGCGATGGGACGGCCGGACCTGATCGACGATCCGGGTTATCGGACCAACGACGCGCGCGTCGCGCACAACGCCGACGTCGTTGCGTTGATCTCGGCGTGGACGTCGACGCAGACGAAGGCGCAGATGCGCGAACACCTCGGCGGGCGTGTGCCGTTCGGCCCCGTCAACGACGTCCGCGACATCTTCGGCGACCCGCACGTGCGCACCCGCAACATGATCGTCGAGGTCGAACACCCCGGCATCGATCGGCCGGTCGCGATCGCCGGCACGCCGATCAAGATGTCGGCCACGCCCGGCGGCGTGCATACCCGCGCCCCGTTGTTGGGTGAACACACGAACGAGATTCTCGCGGAGATCGGCTACGCCGATTCCGAAATCGAATCGATGAAAAAAGCTGGAGCCGTGTCATGACGTCAAGACGCAAACACCACGTGATTCGCCGCGCGCGGCGCTGCCAATTGTCGGTACCCGGCAGCAACGAAAAGATGATTGCGAAGGCGGCCGCGCTGCACCTCGACCACGTCTTCCTCGACCTCGAGGACGCCGTCGCGCCGAACGCGAAGCCCGCCGCGCGCGGCATGATCGTCAATGCGATCAACTCGCTCGATTGGAAGCCGCGCACGCTGTGCGTACGGATCAACGACGTGGAGACGCCGTGGTGCCACGACGACATCATCGAGGTCGTCAGCGGCGCGGGCGCCAAGATCGACACGATCATGCTGACGAAGGCGAAGAGCGCGCACGACGTGATGTTCGTGCATCTGTTGCTCGATCAGCTCGAAACGAAGCTCGGCTTGAAGCGCCGCATCGGCATCGAATGCCTGATCGAAGAAGTGGAAGGCATGATGAACGTCGACGAGATCGCCGCGTGCTCGGATCGGCTCGAATGCTTGATCTTCGGCATGGGCGATTACTCGGCGAGCCAGCAGATGCAGGTGTTCTCGGTCGGCGAATCCGGGCCCTACCCCGGCGACGTCTGGCACTACCCGCGCTACAAGATGACGATCGCGTGCCGCGCGAACGGGATCGATCCGGTCGACGGTCCGTACGCGAACTTCCGCAACCCCGAGGCGTATCGCCGCGAAGCCGAACGCGCACACGCGCTCGGCATGGTCGGCAAATGGGCCATTCACCCGAGCCAGGTCGACATCGCCCAACAAGTCTTCTCGCCCGCGGTCGAAGCGGTCGCCGCCGCGCGCAAGCAGAAGGCCGCGTACGCCGAGGCGCTGGAGAAGGGTTTGGGTGCGATCAACGTCGACGGCGTGATGGTCGACGCCGCGTCGATCCGCATCGTGCAAAACCTGATCGATCGCGCCGACCTGTACCGGATGTAAACGGGAGGAACGATGACGTCACCCTACCTGACCGACGAGCGGCTGATGATTCAAGAAGCCGCGCGCGAATTCACGATGAAGGAAGTGTTGCCGGTCGCGAACGAGCTCGATCCGATCCAAGGCGACATTCCGATGGATCTACGCCGCAAGATGGGCGAACTCGGCTATTTCGGCATTCGCACACCGGAGGAATACGGCGGTCTCGGTCTCGGTGTCTTCGAGTACTGCTTGATCGCGGAGGAACTCGCGCGCGGCTGGATGAGCGTCGCGAGCATCATCGCGCGCGCAGGCGGCGTGATGGGGCTCAAGGGCTGGCCGCTCGAGAAGCGCCTGGAACTCACGAAGAAGGCCGCCAAGGGCGAGTATCTCGCTGCGGTGTCTTTGTCCGAACCGAACGTCGGTTCGGACCTCGCGGCGGTGAGCTGCCGCGCGGTGCTCGACGGCGACGAGTGGGTCATCACGGGCAACAAATATTGGTGCACGTTCGCCGACGGCGCCGACTACATCCAACTGCTCGCTCGCGTCGAAGCGCCGGGCGAAGCGCGCTATACCGGCCTGCGCTCGTTCGTCATCGAAAAGGAGCGCGGCAAATTGCCGAGGGGTTGCTCCGGTTCGGCGATTCCGAAGATCGGCTATTTCGGCTGGAAAACGTTCGAACTCGCGTTCGACGCTTGCCGGATCCCGAAAGAGAACATCATCACCGGCGGCGACAGCGAAGGATTCAAGAACACGGTGTCGTTCCTGAACGCAGCGCGTGCACATACCGCTGCGCGGTCGATCGGCCTCGCCCGCGGCGCGCTCGAGGATGCGATCGCGTACGCGCACGAGCGCGTGCAATTCGGCGTCCCGATCGCCGATTTCCAGGAGACGCGCTTCAAGATCGCACGCATGGCGTCCGAGATCGAAGCCGCGCGCCAACTGATGTACCACGTCGCAACCGAGATGGACGCCGGCCGCCAAGCCGACAAGGAAGCCGCGATGGTGAAGTGGTACGCGAGCGAGATGGCCGAGCGCGTGACGTCGGATGCGCTGCAGATCTTCGGCGGCGCCGGTTATACGAAACTGCACGCGGTCGAGCGTTACTGGCGCGACGCACGGCTAACCAAGATTTTCGAGGGGACGAGCGAGATTCAGTTGCGGATCATTTCCGACCGTTTGCTCGGAAAGCCGACGCAGCGCGCGAACAGTTGATCAAAGGAGCACGCGATGCCGATACCCAATGTCTACGAAGCGATGAGCACGCTGCGCGCGGTACGCCGGCTCAAGCCCGATCCGATTCCAACGGACGTATTGGGGCGCGTGCTGCAAGCGGCGGCGTGGGCGCCGACCGGCGGCAACGCGCAGCCGTGGCGCATCGTGCTCGTGACCGATCCGAAGCCGAAGCAACAGCTCGGCGTGCTGTATTCGCAATCGTGGAAGAACTTCGCGAAGGGCTACGCGGCGCGCCTCCCCGGACTTCCCGAAGCCGAGCGCGCGCGCGAAGCACGCACGCTCGCCGCCGCGAATCACCTGGGCGATCACTTCGGCGAAGCGCCCGCCATCGCGATCTTCTGCTTCAACCCGAACTTCATGGCGATCACCGATTCGAAGCTCGATCGCGTGTCGGTCGTCGGCGGCGGCTCGATCTACACCGCCGTGCAGAACCTGATGTTGGCGTGTCGCGCAGAAGGCCTC
>DASRZO010000476.1:0-3299 GCA_035686405.1 Pseudomonadales bacterium
GAAGCCCGCGCTGATCGACAGCCAGCGAAAGCTCTTGCGCTGCCACAGCGTGCGGATCACGTCGCCGACCGGCGGTGGCGTGCCGACGTCGATGCGCGCCGGCTCCGAGACTCCGCGCGGCGGTTCCTTCAACGTGAATCGCACGATCAGCGCGAGCAACAACCCCGGCAGGCCGACCCACACGAACGCGGCGCGCCAACTGAGCGCTTCGTTGATCCAGCCGCCGGCGAGCGCGCCGATCATGGAGCCGACCGGAATGCCGAGCGCGTAGATGCCGAGCGCAGTCGCGCGCCGGTGCTGCGGGAACATGTCGGAGATCATCGAGTGCGACGGCGGGCTGCCGCCCGCCTCGCCGATCGCGACACCGATGCGCGCGAGCAACAGATACGCATAGCTCGTCGCGAGTCCGCACAGCGCCGTCATCGCGCTCCAGATCGACAAGCAGACGACGACGATGTTGCGGCGATTGCCGCGGTCGGCGAGCCGCGCGATCGGCACGCCGAGCGCCGTATAGAAGATCGCGAACGCGAGCCCCGACAAGAATCCGAGCGCGGTGTCGGAGACCTGCAGATCCTCCTTGATCGACTGCGCGAGCAGCGCGAGCACCGACCGGTCGATGAAGTTGAACACGTACACGACGAACAACACGCCGAGCGCGTACCACTGGTACGCCGTGCTGAACGATTTCGCGCGCTCGGTCAGCGCCGCTTCCGCCATCGACTACGCCCCTCCGTTTCCCCGGCGATCGAGTGTACAGGCTGCGCAGTGCCGCGACAGGTCGTGTCGAACGTAATGAACTTTGCCGACCGCGCCACTAGCATCGACGTGGTAGCAACGAGGGGACCGACGTGAGCTGGCAAGACGAGGTCGACGAGCTCGAGCGGCGCAAACGTTTCGCGCGCGAGATGGGCGGGCCCGATGGCATCGCGCGACAACGCGCGCGCGGCAAATTGACGGTGCGCGAACGCATCGACGCGCTCGCCGATCGCGGTTCGTTCCGCGAGTTCATGGGCCTCGCCGGCGACGGCCGCTACGACGGCGCGACGCTCACCGGCTTCACGCCGAAACCGCTGGTCGAAGGTGCGTGCCTGCTCGACGGCCGCAAGGCCATCCTGACGGCCGGCGACTTCACCGTGCGCGGCGGCTCCGCCAGTACACGCGGCGGCCTCGGCCAAGAACTCGCGTCGAACGTGCGGGCGCGCGAGTGGCGCCTCCCCTACGTGCGGCTGTTGGATGCGGCCGGCGGCAGCGTGCGCTCGTTCGAAGAGATCGGCCGCACGTATCTGCCCGACGGCAACATCTGGAGCGCCATCGACGTCGAGCTCTTGAGCTGCGTGCCGGTCGTCTCCGCCGTCCTCGGTTCGGTCGCCGGGTTGCCGGCGATCAACGCGTGCCTCGCGCACTTCAACTTGATGCTGAAGGACAAGAGTCAGCTGTTCCCCGGCGGCCCGCCGGTCGTCAAAGCCGCGCTCGGCGTCGACATCACGAAAGAAGATCTGGGCGGCGACCACATCCACACACGCGTGAGCGGCAGCGTCGACAATCTCGCCGACGACGAACCGCACGCGTTCGAGTTGATCCGTCGGTTCCTGTCGTACCTGCCGAGTAGCGTCTACGAAATGCCGCCGCGCGGCGACACGTCGGACCCGGTCGAGCGGCGCGACGAACGGCTGCTATCGCTCATTCCGCGCAACCCGCGGCAGATCTACGACCCGAAGACTCTGATTCGCGGCGTCGTCGATCGCGACTCGTTCTTCGAGATTGCCCCTTTGTACGGTCGTTCGCGCGTGACCGGGCTCGCGCGGCTGAACGGCTATCCGGTCGCCGTGATGGCGAACAATCCGAAACACCACGGCGGCGCAACCGACGTCGCCGCGGGCAACAAGGTGATTCGACTCATTCAGCTCTGCAACACGTTCCACTTGCCGATGATCTCGTTCGCCGACGAACCCGGCTTCATGGTCGGGCTCGAGTCGGAGAAGCTCGGCATCGAACGCGCAGGCGCGCGCCTCGTCGCGATGACGAATCAAAGCTGGATGCCGTGGCTGACGATCGTGGTGGGGCGCTTGTACGGCGTCGCCGGGCAATGCCACCACCGGCCGAGCGGTATGTTCCGCCGCTACGCGTGGCCGTCGGCGAATTGGGGTTCGATGCACATCGCCGGCGGCGCGAGCGCGGCGTATCGGCGCGAGATCGAAACGGCGCCCGATCCGGAGCGCGCTCGAGAAGAGATCGAGGCACGGCTGCGCGCGATCGCGTCGCCGTTCCGCACCGCCGAAGCGACCGGCCAGGACATCGTCGACCCGCGCGACACGCGTGCGCTGGCCTGCGAATTCGTCGCCGACGCGCAGCGGATTCTCGCGACGCAACTCGGCCCGCCGCGGATACCGTACATGCCGTAGTACCGGCGCAACGCCCAGTGGTCGAGCTCGTGAACGGTGGTGTGGTTCCTTCACCAGCGTGTCGAGCCCGTGACGGTGGTTGGGTTCTTTCCCTAGTGGTTGTTGGTTCCTTCGCCGGTGATCGGGCTGGTGAAAGTGGTTGGTTCCATCACCGGTGGTCGCGCCAGTGACGGTGGTTGGGTTGCATCATGGGTGGTCAGGCTAGTGACGGTGGTGGGTTTTCTTCACCAGCGTGTCGAGCCTGTGACGGTGGCTGGGTTGCATCACGGGTGGTCGGGCTGGTGACGGTGGTGAGGGGTTCCAGTACCGGCATCCTGTTCGCGGGACACGCTGCAAGTACATCCCTGTACGCTCCCTCTCGGCATCCCTGCCTCGAGAGGTTCCCGCGAACAGGATGCCGGTACTGGAACCCGCCGAGCACGGTGGTACGTCCATGGGCCTAGACGCGATGCGATTCGTGACTCCGTCGCGTCAGAGAGCGTCAGAGCGTATGTCCTGCGGATAGAACGCTTTCAATTGGGTGTAGACAGACCCGCTTCTCCTCGAACGCGGATGGGTGACGTTGCCCGTTCCCGGTTCGTTGGCGGTGCCGCTACGGATCGCCGCAGACGCTCGGCGCCGCGGCGACCGTCGTCCCGACCGGTGTCGATCGCTTGCGCAGCGCCGTCGATCGCGAGCGGCCGCGCGACGTCGCGAGCGTTCTCGCCGTTGCGGAACGTCACGATAGCGGCCATGTCGTCGCACGATGTCTCAACGACTCAGTGAACGACTTCAGCCGATGCGACGACATCGCACTCGCGAGCGGTCGGTGAAACCGCGCCAGTGAATCTCTGTAGGTGGCCGAGGCGCGGCATTCGGTTCGCGGGAACCTCTCGAGGCAGGGATGCCGAGAGGGAG
>DASRZO010000477.1:0-11742 GCA_035686405.1 Pseudomonadales bacterium
GACCGTGAAGGCGAACGAGTCGGTACCGTTGAAGTTCGCCCCGGGCGTATACGTCAGATTCGGCGCGGTGCCCGACAGTGTCCCATTCGTAGGCGGCGTCACGACGTTGTACGTCAACGCGCTGCCCTCCGGATCCGAGCCGGTCAACGTAATGGCGACCGAGTTGTCTTCGGCGACCGTTACCGACTGGCCGATCGCGGTCGGCGGGTCGTTGACGGCGGCGACGACGACGGTGATGTCCGCCGTCGCGACGTTGTTGGGGGGCACATCGCCGTCGGTGTCTTGTACGGTGATCGTCGCGGTACCGTTGCCGTCGGGCTGAAGCGTCAGCGTGAGAATGTTGGCGGCGAGCGAAGTCGATACGAGACCGGCATTGCTGTTCGTGACGATCGAATACGTCTCGGTCGGCACGCCGCCGCTGAACACGGTCGTGAGATCGACCGTGACCGGCAGATCGTCCTCATTGGCATTGATCGTCGTCGGCGTACCAACCGGCTGGCCGAACGCGGGCAATCCGAAGCCCATCAAGGCGAGCAGTACGACGACTGCGCTGACCGTGTCCCTGCCTATTCTGTTAAGGCGACACATCTCGAACCTCCGGATACGACTGCCATTTCAGTCGCAGCAGAATCAGCTAGAAAATCATCCCGAACGTGCTTTGCAGCATCACGCGCGCGTTCGACGTTCCGCCGATGCCGCGCGCAGTCACTCGAAAAATCTCGATTCGATCGAACAGCGCCGCGTAGGAGCTGCCCTGCAAATACGGGTTGTCGGTGCGTTGCACCGTGGCAACCCATTCGATGATGTAGCGCGGCTGCTCACTCACACCGTTCACGGTGTTGTTCGCCAGCTGCACGCTGTTGTTACCCGTCCAGATGTTGGCTTGCTGCCAGTGCTCCGGCTGACCGTAGTCCGACGCTTTCCACAATCCGTTGTTGCCGCCGACCGGGAACAGCGCAGTCGAGTTCACGTTGTTGCGCAGGAACGTCTCTCCGCTTCGAAGCGCGACTTCCGCAGCTTCGAATGCGAGCACGCTGTCGTGCGTGTTGCGGGCCATCCGCTGCTCCAAACTGGTGGTCTGGACGGCCGAGACACCGATGATCGTCAGTACCAGCAACAGCACCAAGCTGATGAATAGCGCGACGCCTCGTTCCTTGTTCATGGCGCTCATGGCGTGATCCCCTAGTTCCTGAAGCTCACGGTTTGACTGAACGTGCGCTTGAGCGGCGTCGCGCCATCACCAACGACATCGATGCTGTCCGACGTCACGGCAACGCGCAGCGCGCGAATGGCGTTCGCACCGACGTTGTTGAACGTGACGTATTGGTTCGCGGCATTGACGTTGTTCCCCGGAGTCGTGTCTATGCCGAAGAGCACCTTCAACGCCTCGACGCCTTCGATCAGTTCGACCGGCGGGTCTTCACTCGTCTTACGCCACAACGACCAGACGCCCTGATTGCGGTTGTTCGTCCGCTGTACCGCCGGGTTCGTGGGATCAGGCGCTTGTGCGACGTAGTAGATCTCCGTCATCACGCGGCCAACAGCCGAGCCTTGTGCGTTGTTCGCTTGTCCGTACGGGACACCACTCGGCGACAACGACACCGCGGCACTGACGTTCTGGTACAAGCCCGCGCCGACCGACGCACCGTCGCGACGCAACGTCGCGATCGGGCCGGCCGGGCTACCGATTTGACCGAGGCGGAAGACCGTAGCCTGTTCGCAGTTGTTGATTGCGACGAATTGGCCGTCGGAGAAGTTGAGACCGCCCGCCGGTACCTCGACGGTCGGCGCCTGGTCCGACTGCACGATCGCCGCGATACGCACGCCCGGCACTTCGACGTGGCGCAACACGAGAATGTCGCTGTTGGGCGCCAGCTTCGCCGCGTCGACGCCGGAGGTGAGATCGATGCTTCCGGGCGCACCTTTGCGCGGCAGGTTGGTCAGCGCGGGCGTCCAATCGTTGACCGTGACGCCCGTGCCCGTGTAGTTGAACGCTTGAATCGGCGTCGTGATGTCGAATTCGAACAGCTGATTCCACGCACCGTTCAACGTCTTGAAAATCTTGTCCGCTTCGGGCGCACAACCTCGATATCCGGCTGCGCGCGCAGAACGACCGATGAAGTCGACAGCGAAGCGCGCGTTTTCCTGCATCCGCGACTGCCCGCTCAGCAACGTGTACGTCTGGTTGTTACCGACGAACAAGCTGACGATCCCGGCGGTGACGACGACGCCGAGCGCGAGCGCCAACATCAATTCGATCAACGAAAATCCACGGTTCGATTTCATCGGCGAATCATCCTTGACTGTCGATCGAGATCGACGACGGATTCGGCATGTTCGGTTCCTGCCACTGCACCGTGATCGTCACGATCCCGGCACCATTGACGGCAATGCCGCCATCGCCAGCCGGCAAACCGGGTTGCTCACCGGTCAGCGGCAGAATCGTGCCGTTGCGAAACGCAACGCACTTGGCATCGGCGTTCCAATTGCCGAGCGAACACTTCCAGACGGCTTGATCGAACGTCACCATCTGCGCCTCGGTGCAATTGTTGGTATTGCAGTTCGTCGCCGCAGGCGGCGCCGTACCGAGGTTGAGCCCGCCGTAGTTCGAACCCGGATTCGCGCGCACACGATCGAGCATGTCGTACGCGAGCTGCACGGCCTCGCCGCGCAACAAAGCGCCGCGGTTGTTTTGCAGGCTGACCATCTGCAAACCGGTGATACCGAGCACGCCGATCCCCATGACCAAAACGGCGACCAGCAACTCGATCATCGAAAAGCCGCGCTGCGTATTCATGTATTTCATGGCGCACAGTCCAACTGGGCGACCGGCGGCGTTCGCGACGCCACGCGGCCGATCGTGTTCAACGAGATCTCGCGTCCGATGTGTTCCTTCGGATTGCACAGGTGGAACACACCCGTGGCGTTTTTGGGAAACGTCAGCAACCCGTTCGGGCTGAACGCCAACACGCCGACACCATCGAACGTGTTCGCCCCCGCGACGGCATCCAAGGTGTTCGCACCAAGCGAATCGAAAGAACGCAGCGAGGTCGCATCCGGCGGATTGGGGCACGTCGGCGGGTTGTTCGGATCCGGCACGAGCATCACGCACCAGCCCGGGCCCCACTCGTTCGTGGCAGTTGCGGGATTGGCTGCTATCACTCCGACGTTGGTACCTTGCCGACCGGCCTCGCTACGCGCGTATTGCAACGCGACGAGGAAGTCGTTCACCTGCGCCGTCAACGTGCGCTGGGCGACGAAGCTGTTGAACGCCGGCAACGCGAGGCCGATCAGCACAGCGGCAATCGCGAGTGACACCATGATCTCGATGATCGTGATGCCGCGCTGACGCGGAATGCGCGTGAATACGTTGCTCATGGCCTCGTCACTCATTCGATGGTCGGTCTCGAGACCGGCACCGCTACTGCCCATGACGGGTATTGCGAGCCAGTCTATGGGCGCCGCACCGTGAAGGAAGCGTTGGCCGATGAATGGAAGGTTCCCGATGGACGAGCGGTGTAATGCGAATGTAGCCGCGCCGTCCCCCCTCAGTACCCCCGTCACTCGATCAGTGCGGCCACCCCGAATCCCCTGCATCAAAGCTGCCATCCCCGGCTTTGTCGAAGCGCTGCGCGCCGTTGGCGTCCAATTCCAACGCCCCGTTTTGCCCCGCGGCCATCACCGGCCCACCCGTCGCGGTGGCGCGAAGTGTGAACGTGGTCGGCGTCGCATTCGTGACCGATATCGAGTAGTTGGTCGAAGTCGGCGTGCAGATATTGGTGGTCACCACACCGGTATCCCCGCCCGGTCCGACGAGATTCTGGTACGAGAACGGCAACGTCTGAGACGCAAGTCGCTCCATCCCTTGCGCACACAACATCAAGTCCTTTTCGGCCGTCGTGCGATATGTCCGGATGCTGTACTGCGTATAGATCGGAATCGCGACGGCCGAAATGATGGCCATGATCGCGAGCGCAACGAGCAACTCGATCAACGTGAACCCACGGCTACGCATGCGTTGTGCCTTCTATACGCCTCGCGCCACTCTATAGAGAGTCGAAAGTGCACCCAACGCGGCACCGCCGAACGGTTGATTCCGACCGACGAGCGGACGTAGGGGTACGGACCAACGGAAGCGCTAAACCGCTTCGACCTTGAGGATCGAGACGTCGAAGATGAGATCTTTGCCGGCCAACGGATGGTTGAAGTCGACGATGACGAGGTCGCCATTCAGCGCCTTGACCACGCCCGGCAGCTCGCCGTCGGGGCCTGCGAACGACACCACCAAGCCGGGTTCCGGCTGAACGTTCGCCCCGAACTGCGACAGCGGCATCATTCTCAAGTTGTCGGCGCGCGGCTCACCGAAACCGTCTGCGGCGGCGATCCGCAGCTGCTCGTCTGCACCGGCCGTCAAGCCGAACATCGCCCGCTCGAAGCCCGGCAGCAAGCTGCCGTCGCCGACGGTAAAGGTCGCCGGACGCGAGCGACGCGTGGAATCGAGTTCCTCGCCGCTCTCGAGCAGTACCGAGAAGTGCAACGTTACGCGGGTGTTCGGGCCGACGGCGAGCATCGAAGCTCGATCAAGTGGTACGCGTGTCACGATCGGCGCGTGCTTCGCGCAGCATCGAAATGATCCAAAGCACCGCACCGATCGAGATCGCCGAATCGGCGACGTTGAACGCAGGGAAATAGTGTTCGCCATAGTGCGCGAGCGCGAAGTCGACGACGTAACCGTGCAGCAACCGGTCCCACAAGTTGCCGAGCGCGCCGCCGAGCACGAGCGCATATGCCCATCCCTGCAGCCGCTCGGTCGCAGGCAGCTTGCGAATCTCGGTCACCAGATACGCCGAGAATCCCATCGCGAGCGTCGCCAACATCCAGCGTTGCCATCCGCCCGCATCCTGCAGAAAGCTGAACGCCGCCCCTTCGTTGTGCAGTCGGATCCAGCTGAAGATCGGCAAGATCGGCACTTCCTGTCCGAGCAACAACGTGCTGTTGACGAACGCCTTCGTCACGCGATCGAGGAGCCAGACGAATCCGGCAAGTGCATACCATCTATTCGCCATTCCCGCTCCCGAACCACGCACGCGCCTCATCGAGGTCGCGGGCGATCTGTGCCTTCAATGCGTCGAGTCCCGAAAACTGCCGTTCGTCGCGCAACTTGTGCCGGAACGTCACCGTCAGCAATTCACCGTAGATGTCGCCGCTGAAATCGAAGAGGTGCGCTTCGAGCAACGGCTCCTTACCGCCGATCGTTGGCCGCACACCGACGTTCGCGATGCCGTCGTACGGTCGATCGAGCCCGGTCACCGTCACCGCGAACACGCCGTCGAGCGGCGCACGGTAACGATGCAGAGGAATGTTCGCCGTCGGTACGCCGAGCTGCCGCCCGAGCTGGCGGCCGTAGATCACTCGGCCCATCACGAAGAAGCGATGCCCGAGCAGCTTCTCCGCCAAACGGATGTCGCCCGCGCCCAACGCTTCACGGATGCGCGTGCTCGACACGCGCTCGTGATCGAACGTCAGCGTACCAATGTGGCTGACCTCGAAACCGTAGCGGTCGCCGCCCCGCTTCAGCATCGTGTAATCGCCCTCGCGACCGCGGCCGAAGCGAAAATCGTCGCCGACCACCACGTAACGCACGCCGAGTTGCCGGACGAGGAAGTCTTCGATCACGGTCGTCGCGGTCACCTGCGCAAGCTGTTCGTTGAACGGCAGGCACAGCATGCGATCGAGACCGGTGCGGTTGAGCAGCGTCACCTTCTCGCGGAAACGCGTCAGCCGTCCCGGCTTGTTCGATCCGCCGAAGTATTCGCGCGGCAACGGCTCGAACGTGATCAGCGTACTCGGCGACGACAGCTCGTCGCGCTTCGCATTCAGATGCGCGAGCAGCAGTTGATGGCCGTGGTGAACACCGTCGAAATTGCCGATCGTCGCCACGCACCCGCGATGCGCCGGACGAATGTTGTGCTGACCGCGAATGATCTCCATCGACGATTCCGAACCGGTGCCGCAGCGATAGACCGCCGCATTATACGCACCGCGTTCGGGGTCACACGTGATAGCGCAGGTCGCGCGGTCGCAGACCCGCAACCCACAACACGACGAAGTAGGCGGCGCCGCCGGCGGTGCATAGGCCGGCCATCCACGCCATGCGCGTGTAGATCGACATGTGCAACCAACCATCCGATGCCGGCGATGCGGCGACCAGCAACGCGACCATCACCGCCGTCGCGACCACGACCTTCGAAAGGAACACCGCGAAATCGCGTCCGGGCCGATACAGACCGCGCCGGATCGTGCCGCGCAACAAAAGATACGACTGGACGATCGACGCGGCGGTCGTTGCGAATGCGACGCCGACGTGACCCGCGACTTTGAACAGCGACAGGCTGAGAACGATGTTGAGCACGACGGTCACCATCGCGATTCGAAACGGCGTACGCGTATCCTCGCGCGCGAAATACGCCGGCGCAGCCACTTTGACCATGGAGAATCCGAGCAAGCCCGCCGCGAATGCTTGCAGCGACAGCGACGCCATGACGACGTCGAACGCGGTCATCTTGCCGTGATAGAAGACCGTCGCCATCAGCGGCAACGACAACACGTACAGCGCGGCGGCCGCCGGAATGCCGAACAACAAGCACGTGCGCACGCCCCAATCGATCGTGCGATCGAACGCCGCGAGATCGCCGCGCGAGTTCAGCCGCGACAGATTCGGTAGCAACACCGTCGCGATCGTCACGGCAACGATTCCGATCGGCAACTCCATCAGGCGATCGGAGTAATACAGCCAGGAGATGCTGCCGGTCGCGAGCAACGACGCGATCATGGCGTCGACCAGTGCGTTGATCTGGCTCACCGATCCCGCAAATATCGCCGGCACCATCAGCCGACCGACGCGACGAACGCCCGGGTGATTGAGTTCGACGCGCGGCCGAACCCACATGCCGATGTCGCGCAGCGCGGGTAGTTGAAAGAGCAGCTGGATGAGCCCCGCCGCGAATACGCCCCAGGCGAGCGCCACGACCGGCGTGTCGAACATCGGCGCGGCCCACAACGCCGCGACCACCATCGTGACGTTGAGCCACACCGGTGTGAACGCCGGAATCGCATAGCGGTGAAAGCTGTTGAGTATCGAACCGACGAACGCCGTCAACGAGATGAATCCGAGATACGGAAACGTGATCCGCAGCATCTGCGACGTCATCTCGAGTCGGTACGGATCGTCGCCGAAGCCAGGCGCGAACACGACGACGAACACCGGCGCCGCAACGACACCCAGCAAACTCATCAGCGTCATGACGACCGTGAAGTTACCGGCCATCACCGCGACGAAGTCGCGCATCTGCTCGACCGGACCGCGATTGCGATAGCCCGCGAGTACCGGGACGAACGCCTGCGAGAACGCGCCTTCGGCGAATAGGCGCCGGAAGAAATTCGGAATGCGGAACGCGACGAAGAATGCGTCCGCCGCCGGCGTCGCGCCGAAGAAGTACGACAACACCATGTCGCGCGCGAGACCCGACACGCGCGAGATCGACGTCATGCTCGCGACGACGCCGCCGTGCCGACCGAGGTCCTGTTTGGTTTCGCTCGGCGCGCCGTCGACCACCTCGTCGAGCGGCGCCGCATTCGATCCGGCGCCGTCCTTCATGTCATCGGGCTTGGTTGACACTGCTACACCCCGACGGCATAGTACCGCGCTTCATTTTTCCAGGACTTGGAGACCAGCTTGGCCAACACTGCATCCGCCCGTAAGCGCGCGCGGCAAAGCGAAAAACGCCGCCGCCACAACGCCAGCCAGCGCTCGCGAGTCAGAACCTCGATCAAGCGCGCGCAAGCGGCGATTGCGAGCGGTAAGAAGGCCGACGCCGAAGCTGCACTGAAGGCGGCGATCCCGGTCATCGACGGCATGGTCACGAAAGGCATCATCCATCGGCACAAGGCCGCTCGCCACAAAAGCCGGATGAATGCGCAGGTCAACGCGCTGAAAGGCTGATCGGGTCACAGCAGCACCAGGTTGTCCCGGTGCATCAATTCGGGTTCACGCACGTAGCCGAGGCGCTCTTGGATCTCGCGCGTGGCGCAACCCAAGATCTTCTGCGCCTCTTCGCTCGAATAGTTCACTAGTCCTTTCGCCACCGCGCCGCTGTCGGGGTCGACGCACAACACGACCTCTCCGCGTGCGAATTTGCCGCGCGTTCCGGTCACACCGACCGGCAGCAAGCTCTTCCCGCCGTGTCGCAGCACCTTCACGGCGCCGGCGTCGAGGATCAACTCGCCCTTCGTCTTCAGCTGGCCCGCGATCCAGCGCTTGCGCGCGAGCAATACCTCGACGTCGGGCGACAACAACGTCCCGATTGCTCGTCCCTCGCGCAAGTTCACCAACACATCCGTCGAGGCGCCGTTCGCGATCAGCGTATGCGCGCCCGAGCGCGCCGCGACGCGCGCGGCGCCGATCTTCGTGGCCATTCCGCCGACGCCGACCGTGCCGGCGCCTTTACCGGCCATGTGCACGAGTCGCGCATCGTTCGCGCGCGCGAACGTCACGAGCGGTGCATTCGCATCGACGTCGGGATCGGCCTCGTACAGGCCGTCGCGATCGGTCAGCAAGACGAGCACGTGCGCCTCGACGAGGTTGGTGACGAGCGCGCCGAGCGTGTCGTTGTCGCCGAAGCGAATCTCTTCCGTCGCGACCGTGTCGTTCTCGTTGATCACCGGCACGACGCCGAGTTCGAGCAGCGTGCGCAGCGTCGTGCGTGCATTGAGATACCGCTGGCGGTTCGACAGGTCGTCGTGCGTCAGCAGCACGAGCGCCGTTCGCAGACCGTGTCGGCGAAACGCGTTCTCGTACGCTTCGATGAGTCCGGCTTGACCAACCGCCGCGGCCGCCTGCAACTCGTGGATGGCTTTCGGCCGCTCGCGAAAGCCCAAGCGGCTGCAGCCTTCGGCGATTGCGCCGGACGACACGAGCACCACTTCGCAGCCGTCTTTGACGAGGCGCGCGATCTCTCCGGACCAGCGCGCGATGCCGTCGTGATCGATGCCCTGCCCGGCCGCGGTCAGCAACGAACTGCCGATCTTCACGACCCAACGCTTGTGTTGCTTCAGCCGATCACGTTCGTCGCGTTCGTCGCTCACGACTCATTCGGCTCGATAGATCACTTCGACGCCGTCGTCATCGTCCGCGCCGTCGACGTCGGCTTGCGCACCGCGCGGCGGACGCCGGCGCAGCGACTGGCGCAACACGTCGTTGGCGATCTCCGCATCGAGCGCGGCCTCGGCTGCGCTCACGTCGGTGTCTTCCGCGATCGACGCACGGCTCGCTTCGATGTGGTTCATCAACTTCTGCAGAAGCGTATCGATTCCGTCGCCGGTGACCGCGGAGATCGCGAACAACGGCCGCCGACCGAACGCCGCGCGCATCGCTTTACTCACGCGCTTCACATCCGCCGCGGTGGCCGTGTCCGATTTCGTCAACACGAACCAGCGCGGCCGCCGCATCAACGTGGCGCTGTACGCTTCCACTTCCGCCTCGATCGCGCGCGCGTTGTCGACCGGATCGCTGCCGTCCGGCGGCGCGACCTCGACCAAGTGCAGCAACACGCGACATCGCGCGAGGTGGCGTAGGAACTGAGTGCCGAGCCCGGCGCCGAGCGCCGCACCTTCGATGAGCCCGGGGATGTCCGCCATCACGAAGCTGCGCTCGTCGCCGAGCGACACGACGCCGAGGTTCGGCGTCAGCGTCGTGAACGGATAGTCGGCGATCTTCGGTCGCGACGCGGAGACGCGTGCGAGCAGGGTCGATTTGCCCGCATTCGGCATGCCGAGCAGGCCGACGTCGGCGAGCACTTTCAGCTGCAAGCGCAAGTGGCGCACTTCACCCGGAAAACCCGGCGTCGTCTTGCGCGGTGCGCGATTCGTCGACGATTTGTAGTGCGTGTTGCCGAAGCCGTGGCCGCCGCCGCGCGCAACCACCAGACGACTACCGGGCACCGCCATGTCGCCGAGAATCTCCAGCGTGTCTTCGTCGATCACCGTCGTGCCGCTCGGTACGCGAATGACCAAGTCTTCGCCGCATCGCCCCGTCATGTTCTTCGGATGACCGGGCGATCCCGCTTCGGCGCGGTAACGCGACTGATAGCGGAAGTCGATCAGCGTGTTCAACGACGCGTCGGCCTCGAGTACGACATCGCCGCCATTACCGCCGTCGCCGCCGTCGGGACCGCCGAGCGGAATGTACTTCTCGCGCCGGAACGAGCACGCCCCTTTACCGCCTCGGCCGGCTTCGACCTGGATGGTGGCTTCGTCGACGAATTGCATGGGGTGCCTCGCTGAAACGCGGGGCGGCGATTACGCCTCGGCAGCGACCACGCTGACGACGCGACGCTTGCGGCGGCCTTTCTCTTCGAACTTCACCTGGCCGTGCGCCGTCGCGAACAGCGTGTGGTCGCGTCCGATGGAGACGTTTTCGCCCGGATGAAATTGTGTGCCGCGTTGGCGAACGAGGATGTTGCCGGCAAGCACCGCTTCGCCGCCGAATTTCTTGAGGCCCAGCCGCTTCGAATGCGAGTCGCGGCCGTTGCGCGTGCTGCCGCCTGCCTTTTTGTGTGCCATTGCTCGTTAGACCTCGAAGCTCGTTAGCCTTTGATGCCGGTGATGCGGACGTCGGTATACCACTGCCGGTGACCGGCGCGCCGCAGATAGTGTTTGCGACGACGGAATTTGACGATGCGAATCTTGTCGTGACGATCGTGTCCGACGACTTCGGCGGTCACTTTCCCGCCGGCAACGAACGGTGCGCCGACTTTCACGTTGTCGCCTTCGGCGACCAACAACACTTCTTCGAATTCGACCGCGGCGCCCGGTGCCGCGTCGATCTTCTCGAGACGCACGACCTCACCCTCGGTGACGCGATGTTGTTTGCCACCGCTCTTGAATACCGCGAACATTTGTTTGGATCTCCTGACCGACGCTCTCGAGGGCTGCGTGCCGTGCGGGACTCTGTACTACAATGCCCGAGCCCGAGGCGCCCATAAAAGGCGCGTGATTCTACGGGCAAAGAAACGCCAATACAACGATTCAGCGGGCGAGATGGCAGGCAACAGATCAACGACGACAGCCGGCGCAATCGACACCAGACCGGCCGCCGCGCCGGACATTCGTGGCGTGTATGCGCTCGTCGAAGAAGATTTCGCCGCCGTCAACGCGCTCATCCCGCGCAGGCTCACCTCGGACGTCGATCTGGTCGAGCAGATCGGCCGCTACATCATCGAAAGCGGCGGCAAGCGCCTGCGTCCGCTCTTGGTGCTGCTCGGCGCGCGCGCGCTCGGCTATCGCGGCACCGATCACATCAAGCTCGCCGCGATCATCGAGTTTCTGCACACGGCGACGCTGCTGCACGACGACGTGGTCGATCGGTCCGATCTACGGCGCGGCCGCGCCACCGCGAACCATTTGTGGGGCAACGCGCCGAGCGTCCTCGTCGGCGACTTCCTCTATTCGCGCGCGTTCCAGCTCATGGTCGAGTTGGACCGCATCGACGTCATCGCGATTCTGTCCGATGCGACGAATCTGATCGCCGAAGGCGAGGTGCATCAGCTTGCGAACGTCGGCGACGCCGACATCAGCGAAGCCCGCTATTTCGAAGTCATCCGCGCCAAGACCGCGATGCTGTTTCAAGCGGCATCGCACACGGCGGCGGTCCTCGCGAGTCGAGACGAACGCCACGTTACGGCG
>DASRZO010000478.1:0-5400 GCA_035686405.1 Pseudomonadales bacterium
ACCTGACTCGCCGCGGCGAGGCTGCTGCCGAGGTCGCGGAAGTAGTCGAAGTCGCTGACCTTCGTCGCGTTGACCTCCGTCGTGAAGCCGTCGAACCGCGCGTTCTGTTTGACGCCCCACAACCATCGATCCGCCGGATCGAACGGACCGGGCAGCCCGAGATTGTCGAAGTCGGCCTTCGAGTATTTGCCGTTGTACTCGTCGTCCTTCGGCAGATACGAACCGACCACCGTCATGCGGCCGTACGGCGACAGCTCGCGGAACTCGCCTTCGAGATCGTTGCCGCGATCTTGGATGTAGCGCGGCGTGATCGTCGCGTCGTAGTTCGGCGCCAAGTTCAAGTAGTACGGCACCGCGATGTCGAGACCGTTCGTATCGCCGAACGCGATGTCCGGAAACAGCCAGCCGGACATGCGCTCGTTGGTGACCGGGAAGCGCAGATACGGCGAATAGAAGATCGGCACGTCGTGCACCTTCAACACGGCGTTGTGCGCGGTGCCGTATTTGGCGCCGTCGTCGACCGCCACCGTCGACGCCGTGACCATCCACTCGTCGTTGCCGGGCTCGCAGCGCGTGAACGAGCCGCGCGAGATCCTCAGGTTGCCGTCCGCGTCTCGATCGAGTTGTTGGGCAGTACCGCGCAGCTCGTTCGGCTGCAACACGAACTGCGCGTCCTTGATCGCGGCCGCCCCGGTGTCGACTTCATACAAACCCGATGCGCCGACGATCAACATGCCCGGCTCGCGCAGCGTCAATCCGTCGTCGACGGTGACCGTCTGTTGCGGCTCGTGGTACGAGGCCTTCGAAGCGACGAGCGACTGGTTGCCGCGCGTGATCTCCACGTTGCCGAGCAGCTCACCGTGCTCTTGCAAGTAGTACTGCAACTGATCGGCCTGCGCATGCAGCGGCGCGTTGGCGATCTGGTCTTTCGTCATCGCCTGATACGGCGGTTCGACGTACGCGCCGGCGCAATACTCCGGAAGCACCGCGAGCTTCGCTGCGGGTAACTCGGCGCGCGGCACCCAATCGAGCACGTGCACGACCGGCTTGTTGACGAGCGGCGCAGCGGTGCTTTGTGCCGGTGCCGGCGCGGCACTCGGCTGCGACGGACTCGTTGCTTGTGCGGTACTCGGCTGCGGCGGACTCGTTGCTTGTGCGGTACTCGGCTTCGCCGGATTCGTCGCTTGCGGCAACGCCGAACCATCCGAACTCGTGCATTGCCAACCGCTTCGATCGGGGGCGGGCGTGCACACCCACCGGTCGGCGGCGTGCACAATCCCGAACGCAGACATTGCTGCGCAGAACAAGAGCGCTGAACGCATGAGTGGCATCGTGGCGAAGCGCGCGGATGATACCATTGCGTCGATGCAAGCCACCCCATCATCGAGTCGCCGGCAAGCGCTGCAAATCTGGGTCGATCGCGTTCTCGCCGACGCCGGTTCAGCGCGTTCCGATTCATGGCGAGCGCTCGAAGGCGACGCGAGTTTCCGACGCTTCTACCGCTTGCGCTCTGCGGGTCGCGATCTCGTCGCGATGGACGCACCGCCCGCCACGGAGAACAACGCGCAGTTCGTGCGCTTGGCAAACGTGTTTCGCGATGCCGGCGTGCACGTACCCGAGGTGTTCGCGAGCGATCTCGAGAACGGCTTCATTCTCGTCTCCGATCTCGGCGATGAACTCTATGCCGGCGTCTACGAAACGCCGCAGCGCGAACTCGCGATCGAGCGCGCGCTCGACACGCTGATCGACATCGCGAAGGTGGGAGACGCGGGCGGCGTCGTGCCGCCGTACACGACACAACGCTTCCGCGACGAGCTCGGTTTGTTCGAAACCTGGTTCCTCGAAGGCATGCTGCATCATTCGCCAACGGAATCGGAAAGGCGCCTGCTCGACTCGACCAAGGCGCGCTTGATCGAGGCGATCGAGGCGCAACCCAAAGTGTGCGTGCACCGCGACTACCACTCGCGAAATCTGTTGTGGGGGCCCGACCACGTCACGCGCGTCGTCGACTTCCAAGACGCTCTGCACGGTCCGCTGCTCTACGACATCGCCTCGCTGCTGCGCGATTGCTACGTCCGCTTCGACGAAGCCGACATCGCACGATGGCGCGAACGCTTTCGCGAACGCGCGGTTCGCGCCGGACTACCGATCGGCGGCGATCGAACGGAATTGTGGCGGCGCCTCGACTGGACCGCGGTGCAGCGCCAGTTGAAAGCCGTCGGCATCTTCGCGCGACTCGAATTGCGCGACTCGCGCCCCAGCCACTTGGTCGACATCGAGCCGGTGCTCGATCACCTCGTCTTCGTCTGCCGCAGCTACCCCGAGCTCGCGCCGTTCGGCGAATGGATCGACCGCACGATCCGGCCGCGTGCGCGGGCCGAGCTCGCGGCGCGCGGTGTGCCGTGCGCGCAATGATTCTCGCCGCGGGACGCGGCGAACGCTTGCGCCCGCTGACCGATCGAATTCCGAAGCCGTTGCTGCCGATCGGCGGCGAGCCGCTGATCGTTCACCAACTGCGTTGGCTCGCGCGCGCCGGCATCCACGACGTCGTCATCAACCTGCATCACCTCGGCGACGCGATCGAAGCCGCGCTCGACGACGGCAGCGCGTACGGCGCGCGGATCGCGTACAGCCGCGAAACGACGCGCCTCGAGACCGGCGGCGGCATCGTGCAAGCGCTACCGTTTCTGGGGACCGATCCGTTCGTCGTGTTGAACGGCGACATTTGGACCGACTTTCCGTTCGAGACGCTGCATCTGCGTCCCGGCGACCTCGCGCATCTCGTCTTGGTACCGACACCCGCGCATCGCGTCGAAGGCGATTTCGGCTTCGACGGCGACCGTGTGACGCGTTCGGCCCGGACGCACGTGTATTGCGGCATCTCGCTGCTCGATCCCGCGTTATTCGACGACGCGCCTGCCGGCGCGTTTTCGTTGCGCGACCTGCTCTTTGCTGCCGCCATCGCCGGGCGCGTGGGCGGCGAAATCTGGTCCGGACGTTGGACCGACATCGGGACGCCCGACCAGCTCGACGCCGTACGTCGAATCGCGAGCTAGGCTTTAGAACGCCGCGATCGACGCGGGCCGCCGCAATTTTGAATGAAGAAACCGCTGCGACACGCCGTTCGTGCGCTGTCCGAGTGGCTGCAACGCCGGACGCTGCGCGCGATGCCGTACACCGAATTCACGTTCGCGGCGCTCGGCCGAATCGCGAAGGCGTCGGCGACCGTACTGCCCGCGCACATCGATCAGGCGCGCCGTCTGATGAACGACCTCGGCTTCACCGAGCACGATCGGCGCCGCGCGATCGCGTGGTTCAACGCCGGCAAGGACCCGAGCTTCGACTTCGCCCCACGCGCTGCCGCATGCCGCAACGTCGGCGAGGACCGGGCGGTTCTCGACGCGCTTGCGGTGGAATCGATGTGCCTGATGGCATGGGCCGATGGACCGCCAACGGCCGCGCGCAGGGGTGAGTTCGAACGCCTCGCCGCGATGCTGGGCCTCGGCCCCGACGAACTCGCTGCCGCCGAGGCGCGTGTCGTCGATCACCGCCGCCGCGCATTGCCGGACGATCTACGCCGTGCATATGCGTTGCTCGACGTCGATCACTGGGTCGACGACGACGCCTTGAAGCTCGCATATCGCCGCCACATGAGCCGACACCATCCGGACAAGCTCGGCGCCGTCGACGACCCCGGTTTGACGCAACGCGCGCGCGAAAACAGCGTCGCGATCCGCGCCGCCTACGATCTCATTCGCGAGCGTCGAAGCGCCGTTTCAACCAGCCGCTGATTCGCCGCTCGA
The DNA here is from genome assembly GCA_035686405.1 of Pseudomonadales bacterium. Lineage (GTDB taxonomy): Bacteria > Pseudomonadota > Gammaproteobacteria > Pseudomonadales > Azotimanducaceae > DATJGR01. Next base: position 3,804 of record DASRZO010000478.1, read on the forward strand.
GGCGAACCCCGGACGGTTCGCCCGGCGGCAAACGCCGCAAGTCGACGTGTGCCCCGAGCGGATCGTCGGGCGACCATTCGTGCGGCGTCTCCATCAACAACAAGGCGGGCGACGCAATCGCCGCAAGTACGTCTTTCGGACGCTTTCCATCGATCGCCGGAGCCGCCCGCGCCGGGTTGATCGCGACGATCGCGTCGGCGCCGAGGCCTTGGTTCTGTGCCCAAGCAATCCACGCGCCCGCGGCATCCGCGCCGAGCACGGCAACTTTGCCGCCCTTTTCGCGCGCCGCTTTGACGGCGGCGTCGAGGCGCGCTTTGACGCGCGCCGGCATCGGATCGGCGGATGCCGTCTGCACGGGCGCCGGTTTCGCGTCCACCGGTTGCGCCGGAGCGGTTGCACCTTCGACGAACTTGTCGTGTTGCCGCGGCGGAAGCGTCTCGTTGGGAACGTCCGGCAGAGCGATCGTGAGCGTGGCCCAGCGTTCGCGCGGCAATGCGCGCCGCAGCCGTGTCGAGTCGTTCGCGGCATCGGGCACGAGCGAGGAGCCGAGCACCACGACGACGATACCGCGGGCCTTGCCGCCGACCGCGTCGCGGTAGACGCCGATCGCATGATCGGCGCCGTCGCCGAAGCGCACGATCGAATCGTCGGGAAAGGCCGTTTCGAGTTCGCCGGCGCGGCGCGTCTCGGTCGGCAGCAGCGCGATGCGTTCGACCGCGGCGGCAATTTGCGGGGCCGGCGAACTCGGCGCGGAGCCGGGCGGCGCGTTCGGTTTTGCATCGTCGGATCGCGCCGAAACGCAGCCCAACGTCAGCAATGACAGCAGTACGAGGCGTTGCCACATGAGCGCAAGTATAGGAAAGCCCCTACGAAGCGCCGGAGCACCGGAAACACCGCGCCAACGACGGGAAAGCCCGTACAATGCGCCGCCATGAGCGACTATTGGATAGCGCCGTCGATTCTCGCGGCCGACTTCGCCCGTTTGGGGGCGGAGGTCGATGCGGTGGTCGCCGCCGGCGCCGATCTCATTCACTTCGACGTGATGGACAACCACTACGTCCCGAATCTGTCGATCGGTCCGTTGGTGCTGTCGTCGCTGCGCAAGCACGGCGTGCGCGTACCGATCGACGTGCATCTGATGGTGAAGCCCGTCGACAGGCTCATCGGCGATTTCCTCGATGCCGGCGCGAACTACATCAGCATCCATCCCGAAGCGACCGAGCACGTGCATCGTTCGCTCGGGTTGATTCGCGAAGGCGGCGCGAAGGCGGGGCTGGTGTTCAACCCGGCGACGCCGCTCGACCACCTCGCGCACGTGCTCGATCTCGTCGATCTCGTGCTGATCATGTCGGTCAATCCCGGTTTCGGCGGCCAGAAGTTCATCGAGTCGAGCCTGCCGAAATTGACCGACGCCCGCGAAATCATCTCGAGTTCGGGTCGCGAGATACGGCTCGAGATCGACGGCGGTATCAAGCCGGACAACATCGCTGCGGCGGCGCGCGCCGGCGCCGATACGTTCGTCGCGGGCTCCGCGATCTTCGGCACCCCGGACTACGCCGCGACGATCGCCTCGATGAGGCGCGCGCTTGCCGGCTGA
>DASRZO010000479.1:0-11183 GCA_035686405.1 Pseudomonadales bacterium
GCAATGGCCGCACATGGTGATCGTCGTCACGTACGACGAGAACGGCGGCGTGTGGGATCACGCGCGGCCGCCGAAGGGCGATCTGCTCGGCCCCGGCACCCGCGTACCGACCGTCATCATTTCGCCGCTCGCGAAAAGACATTTTGTCGATCACACGCCGTACGACACCGGGTCGATCCTTCGTTTGATCGCGCATCGATATCGGTTGCCGCCGTTGCGCGGAATCACTGCGCGTGATGCTGCGCTGGCCGAGCATCACGAACGGCCGCTGGGCGATCTTACGAATGCGCTCGACTTGTAGGCTCGACGACGAGTGGACTTAGACTCGCGGTTTCTCAAGCGATTGTCCGCGCATATCGTCGACAGATCGAAACATCGAGGATCCCCAACAGAGGCGCTCGTTGCATCATGACTGGTGTTGTGTCCGGCCGGTTTGGTCCCCGACGGGGGGCTGCAGGACCTGCCCAGCGACGATCACGAAAGAGACGAGTGTCCAACGTAAACGCAAGCCGAACGGTAACCGTCTGAATCGACCGACTAGAGTCGTGCTACGTCGCGACACCATTTCCGAACCCCTCTACTCTAGCGGCAGCATCGCACAGCAATGAGTCGGGTGAACCATGGTTTCGCACACACATCGCACGCACCGATCAGGTTGGTTGCGCGCGGCCGTCCTCGGCGCGAACGACGGCGTGCTGTCGATCTCGAGCTTGATGCTTGGCGTGGCTGCAGCGAACGCGGGTTCGACGAGCGCGATGCTGCTCGCGGGCCTCGCCGGCCTCGTTGCCGGCGCGCTATCGATGGGCGCTGGGGAATATGTCTCCGTCAGCTCGCAAGCCGACACCGAACGCGCGGACCTCGACACCGAACGAAACGCGCTCACTGACGACTACGACGCCGAACACGCGGAACTACGCGACATCTACGTCGCGCGCGGTCTCGACCACGACCTCGCCGCTCGGGTCTCGCACCAACTCATGGCGCATGACGCGCTTGCTGCGCATGCCCGCGACGACATCGGCATCACCGACGCGCTGACCGCTCGCCCGCTGCAAGCGGCGGTAGCCTCGTCCGTTAGCTTTGCGCTCGGCGGCGCGGTTCCGTATTTGGCGGGACTCGTCGCTCCCGAAGGAGTCCACATTCCCATCATCGCCGGCGTTTCTCTCACCTCTCTCGCACTGCTCGGCGCACTTGCTGCGCGCGCAGGGGGCGCCCCGATTTTCCGGGGAGCGGTGCGCGTGCTGATCTGGGGCGCGTTGGCCATGTGGATCACCCTAACGATCGGCGAATTGTTCGGCGCGGCGTCGTAACCGATTCGACTCAACCCAGCCCGAGGATGACTTCAGGAGCCGAAGTGGCGAACATCGGCTCGGCGATCGCGTCTTCGCCATCGTTCAATCCTTGGGGCTGAAGGGATCATCGATGTCGTCCACCCGCCGTCGACTCGTGCTTGCTGCAGTCGCAGCCGTCCTTGCGGCCGGCGGTTGCGCTTCGAAAATTGCTTTAGACCGTGCAGTGATCGCGTACGACACGACCACTGCCGACAGCGTGTCGAAGCAGTTGCTGCTCAACATCGCTCGAGCGCGCCACAACGAGCCGATGCATTTCACCAACATCTCGAACATCGCCGCGACCTACAAGTTCTCGGTCAACGCTGGCATCGGCGGGGCATTGACCGGAAACAACGGGAATCTCCTGGTTCCGTTGCTCGGAAGTAGCGCGGAGGAAAATCCGACCATCAGCATCGCGCCGATGCAAGGCGAGGAATTCACGCAGCGACTGCTGACGCCATTCCAGGAGCAGAAACTGACGCTACTACTGCGCCAAGGCTACGACGTCGACTCGCTGCTGCGGCTGATGGGTGCGGAAATCCGGCTGGAAGAAGAGTCCGGCAACGTCACTGTGAATCACAATCGTCCCGCCGATCAGGCAGGTTATGTGGTTTACCGTCGCATCATGTCGCACCTGTCGGCCATCCAAGATCGTCACGCGCTGTATGTCGAACCACTGCACTTCCAGATCATGTGGACGGTACCGGAGGACGCGATGACGCCCGAAGCATTTGCGTCGACGTACAAGGATTTCTCATTGGCCTACGACGCGGCTCAGCGCGTCTACCACGTGACGAAGCGGGTCAATGGCCGCGTCATGATCTCCAACTACGATCCATCGGTCTTGACGAACGAAGAACGCGTGCGCCTGCACGCAGAGGCGGATGAAACGCCCGCCAACGACATTCTGTTGGATATCCGCGCAGGCCACATCGGCGGCGAGTATCCGATGCATGGTCGTCTGCGGTTGCGCAGCTTCCACGAGATCCTGACCTTCATCGGCCGCGGCATGGAGGAAGAGCCAGAGTTCGACGTCCCGCCGGACGCGCGCACGCCCGCCGTCGGTGAAAACCCGGTGCACGCGTTGGAGATCGTGGAGACGCGGGATCAGCCACCGGAAGACGAACTCTCCGTGAAATGGCACGAGCACTACTACGCCGTCCAACCGCAGAGTGGCTATCAGTGGAACATGAAGGCGTTCAGCCTTCTGTATCAGTTGTACCAGATGAGCGTGTCGACCGCGGAGCAGTCAGGGCCGGTGATCTCGATCTCGAAGTGAGGTCCTCTGTCGGTCCGGTTATCGCAATGCAGCTCAGGAATTTCGCGAGGCTCGGCATGGCGGACGGGGACTGTCGAAGCGCAAAAGGGCGTTGCAACATCCAGAGCGCGATTTGAAGAGGCGTCTTTCTACTCTGTACCGGAGGCAACGGCGCATGCGTGATCGAGAAGCTCTTCGCCCGATGCGCGATCTTCCGTGCTCGCTGACGCCTGACCGGCGAGCACCACGAAACCGTCTTGGTCGCCAAAGCGCGCACCTATTACCACGATCGTCTCGTGCGCCATGTCATCGCGTGCGGTCGGAATGCGCCTCGCCAACAGAACGAACGGATTAGCGTTCCCAAGCTCCGGTTGTTCCACTCGCATCGCCATGTAGGCATGGCCAACCAACGGCGCCGGAAACCGAGCCCAGGTTTCGCCGACCGCATCCATGTGTTCGCTCAGCAGCGCACGAACATCCGGGCGAACGCAGTCGATATGGATGTGCAACTGGTCCTGCGTGCGTCCGCTGACCGAATTGATCGCCAAGCCGATTGCGTCCCGCGGCAATGCACGGCCCGCACGCTCCTCGACGAAATGACGCGAACGCCAGGCGGCGTCCCAATAATTCGGAGCGGCCGGGTCGAGAATCTCGGGACTTTCGATGCCGGAGATCCGCTCGGTCGCTATGAGCAGGAACTGGGTCTTGCCGACGCGGTCCTTCAGGATCGCGTAGCCGCCGGGGACGTCGACCTCCACGCACGGGGCCGGGTCATGGTTCTGTTGCTGGTGCGGAACGCACAGGTCGTGCGCGATATGCCACAGCGCATCCGGGTCCGCAGCAGCCAGCGTTAGCGTGGAGCTGAAGGTCAGCACCAAGTCGACGGCAGCGCGGCAACAGATCCTCACCGCTTTCGGCCAGGTATCGGAGTCGTTCCAGCATTTGGTCAACGCCTGGACGACGATCGTGGAATCGCTGTCGATCCACAAACGCCTCGAGACATTCGAGGCCGCATTCGAGGGCCACGATCCGACCGTCCTGGAACGCGCAATCGTCCGCGAAGGCGAACTCCACGAGACGTAACGACCGAACGGAAACGAACTGACGAGGCAGACGAGGTGCGCTTGACGTCGGTCGCGCCCCGCATATCGACGGGCAAATCCAACCAACGTGCTAGCAAAGTGGCGGAGCGGACGGGGCTCGAACCCGCGACCCCCGGCGTGACAGGCCGGTATTCTAACCAACTGAACTACCGCTCCGAATTCGCAGTGCTACCTGGTGGGTGTTGCAGGGGTCGAACCTGCGACCTACGGCTTGTAAGGCCGTCGCTCTGCCAACTGAGCTAAACACCCGGAAACGCGCGAGCGGCGTATGTTACTGCTTCACTTTCGAGTGTCAATCGGCCGTCGAGGTCATTCGATTGTCGCCGGAGCCGCTTTGCGTTCGGCCAAATGCACTGATTTCACTCTCACGCCGCCGCGCAACCCGCCCCTCATCCGCTGCTACACTCGCCCGACCTTCGACGCATCAACACCGGGGAGAGTGAGATGTCGGATAGCAACGCGCTGCGCAATTACGAAGAGTTCGAGTTCAACGACGGCCGCTGGACGCGAACGGTGTATCGACGCGGCACCGGTCCGGCCGTCGTGATCATCCACGAAATGCCGGGCATGCATCCGCTGGTCATCCGATTCGCCGATCGCGTCGCCGAAGCCGGCATGACCGCCGTGTTGCCGAGCCTCTTCGGCAAGCCGGGCAAGCCCGTCACGATGGGTTATGCGCTCGGCGAGATGTTGAAAGGCATCTGCATTCGCCGCGAATTCAACGTGTGGGCCACCGACCGCTCGAGCCCCATCGTGGATTGGCTGCGCGCGTTGTCGCGCGACATGCACGAGCAATGCGGCGGCAAAGGCGTCGGCGCGGTCGGCATGTGTTTCACCGGCAATTTCGCACTCGCGATGATGACCGAACCGTCCGTCGTGGCGCCCGTGCTGTCGCAACCGTCGCTACCGATGCCGGCGGGTCCGGGCAGCGCGAAACGGCGCGGCGCGATCGGCGTATCGAACGACGAGATCGCCTGCGCGAAGCGGCGCTTCGACGACGAGAATCTGTCGCTGATCGGCTTGCGCTTCTACGGCGACCCGTTCGTCCCCGATGAACGCTTCGACACGTTGAAGCGCACGTTCGGCAACCGCTTCGAGGCGATCGAACTCGACCCGAAGGACGCACAGCAAGACACCGGCATGGTGCCGCACTCCGTGTTGACGCTGCATTTGCGCGACGACGATCCGGAGGGTCCGACGAAGCGCGCCGAGCAGCGCGTCATCCAGTTCTTCCGCGAACGGACCGGCGCCGGCTAACGAAATGACTGGGTCGCGCGAGCGAAACTCGAACTACGGTCCCGCCATCCGCACCGCGAGCACGTCGCACTCGGCGTGATGCAGCACCGCATTCGCGGTCGAGCCGAGCAGCAACCGCCAGCCGTGGCGGCCGTGACTACCGAGGATGACGAGGTCCACGCCTTTGTCCTTCGCCAGCCGCAGGATTTGCGTCGGTGCGTGGCCGCGTTCCAAGTACTGTCGTTCGCTCGGCACGCCGTAACGCGCCGCGATCGCGGCCAACTGCGACTTCGCGCGCTCGAGCAACTCTGCTTCGAAGTTCGGCGGCAACGTGCCGATTGCCGGCTCGATACCGTAGTAGAAATACGCGGGCTCGAGCACGTGCACGACCGACAGCGTCGCACCGTGGCCGACGCGCGCGACCGCGCGCGCGATCGGCTCGTCGAGTTCGCCGGCCAAGTCGACCGCGAGCAGGATGTTCTCGTAGCGTTCCATGATCACCTCGAACCGTACAAGGTAGCGCGCCGGCCTCGCGCCATCATTCGAGTACCGGCCGCGTCTTCACCAACACCTGCCCTGCCGTCTCGAAGCGGAGCTGCAATGGGCTACCCGCAGGCAAGCGTAGCCAACCGAGGCGCGTCAAACGCCAGTCGCCTACATCGACTACCCCGGTGACCACGAAGCACTCGCGCGGTACGTCGACCGCGTCGAACGTGAGCACGCGGTTCACCGCACCGTCGACCAGCAACACTTGCTCCTTACCGTGCCGATGCAGCCCGCGCACCCGAATAGCGTCGTTGGCGAGCGCCGGTCCGAAATGCGCGGTGTCGATCGCGACGTAGGCGCCGTCGTCCGCCGCGAATTGGCGCAGCTTGACGAACAGCAGACACCCCTCGTCTGAACGCGGCGAATGCGCACTGCCCGGCGGATTGCGCACGTACGTGCCGGCCGGATAGCGCCCGTGTTCGTCGGCGAAGACGCCGTCGAGCACCAGAAACTCTTCGCCGCGATCGTGCCGATGCGCCGCGAATCGCGAACCGGGCGCATAGCGCACGATGCTGGTCGCGACCGCGACCTCGTCGCCGACGCGATCGAGCATCACCCGTTCGACCCCTGACTCCGGCGATGCGACCCACCGATGTTCGTCGGCGGCGATCGCCGCCGGCGCTGCGAAGTCCGCACGAATGCGCACGTCGGCTTCCGTTTATTTGATCCGGACGGTCAACACGTCGCACGGACAACCGTGCAACACGCCCGACGCGGTCGAGCCGAGCAGCAGGCCCAGGCCATGGCGGCCGTGCGTGCCGAGCACGATCAAGTCCGCGCCGATTTCAGCAGCCATTTCGCGGATCTCGTGCGCGGGATTGCCGCGCCCGACGTACGTCCGCTTGTCCGGAATGCCGAGCGCTTTGCCGTCTTCGGCGAGACGCTTTTGCGCCTGCCGCACCGCGTCGGCCTCGATCATCGCCGCGTCGGCCGACAACGCTGCGACGTCGAACCCCGAATACACCTGATTGATCGGCTTCACCACGACGATCAGCGACAGCTCGGCGCCGTTCTGCTTCGTCGTTTCCTGAGCCTGCTTGAGGACCTGCGCCGCTTCGTCGGTCAGATCGATCGCCGCCAGAATCTTCTTGTACGCCATCGAAACGTCCTTTCACGCGGATGTTCACCCACAATAAAGATTCGACGTTCGAATACAAGCGCGCCGGTGCCCGATCGCGCGGGAGACATGGTTCCGGGAAGGATTCGCGTTCAGGCGTCGACCGCCAGCGCCTCAATGACTCTGTCAGCGAGCTCGGTCAACTGAAACGGTTTACGCAATACGTCGAGCGGCGGCGATCCGCCGTGCCCTTTGCGCGGGCCCTTGCGGTCCAGTTCGTCCTGCGCGTAGCCGGACATGAACAGGAAGCGCACGTCCGGGCGCTGCCGTTTGATCGCTTCTTCTATGTCGAGCCCCGATAGTCCGCCCGGCAGCACGATGTCCGACAGCACGAGATCGATACGGCCGATGTCGCCGATGCGCTGTAGCGCTTCGGCGCCGGTCGCGACGTGCATCACGCGGTAACCGAGTTGGCGCAGCCCCTCACCGATCACCGCGGTGACACCGGGATCGTCTTCGATCACGAGAATCGTCTGACCCTGGCCGGATCGGGTCTCACGGTCGGCGACGTCGTCCGGTTCGCGTGCGTCCGCCTTCGCGCGCGGCAACACGATCTCGGCCGTCGTGCCGACGCCGACAGTGCTGGTTACAGCCACGCTGCCGCCGCTCTGATTGATGAAACCGTACACCATGCTCAAGCCGAGGCCGGAGCCCTCGCCCGGCCCTTTCGTCGTGAAGAACGGCTCGAAGATGTGCGGCAGCACGTCCGGCTCGATGCCGCGACCGGTATCGGTGATGCGCAGCCTGACGTAATCGTTGGAACGATCGACGTCCGGTCCGATGCCCGCGAGCGCCGCGCGATTGTCGAGCTCCATCGTCAAGCGTCCGCCTGACGGCATCGCGTCGCGCGCATTGAGCGCGAGGTTCAGGATCGCACTCTCGAGCTGGTTGCGGTCGACGGTGCAGCGCCAGAGACCCGGCTGCACGACGATGTCGACGTCGATGTCCTCGCCAAGCGTCCGTTGCAGCAGATCCTGCATGCCGTGCAGCAACGCCGCGACGTCGACCGACGCCGGGTGTAGCGATTGCCGCCGCGAAAACGCCAGCAGCCGTTGTGTCAGCGCGCCGCCGCGGGCCGCCGCTGCGGTCGCCGACTCGATGTGCTTCATCAACTTCGGCTGACCGGCCGCGTGCAGGTGCAGCAACTCGAGGTTGCCGAGAATGACCGTCAATAGGTTGTTGAAGTCGTGCGCGATGCCGCCGGTCAGCTGCCCCACCGCTTCCATCTTCTGCGATTGCGCGAGTTCGGCCTGATTGATCCGCAGCGCCTTTTGCGCCTCGACGATTTCGGTGACGTCGGTGCCGGTGCAACGATAGCCGCAGAACCGGCCGGTCTCGTCGAAATACGGTATTCCGCTGACCTCCACGTGCAGCTGACCACCGGCGGCCCGGGCGACCGCGAACCGGTGGCTGCGGAACGGGCGATGCTCGTTCATGTCCACTAGAAGGTCGTCTGCGTCGATGAAATTGAATTGGCGGCGCAGCTCGTTGACGCTGCGACCGATGATGAGCGCAGGATCGACACCGGTGATCTCGCGGAACCGATCGGAGAAAAAGCTGTAGCGGAGATCCTCGTCGATCTCGAAAAAGTAATCCGACGCCGACTCGGCGAACATGCGCAGGCGCGCTTCGCTCTCGCGCAAGCCGCGTTGCGCGGCGGCGCTCGTTTCGAGCAAGCGCTTCAGCTGGTACATCAGCGCGCCGACCTCGTCGACCGAGCGCGGTTGCAGCGCTTTGTCGTCGGTCACACGTTGCGTCAACGCTTCGTCGAGCGGCGCGACGCTTGCCGCGAAACCGGCGTACGCGAGGTAACTCAGCGTCACCGCATTGATCATCAAGAGGCCCCACACCAGCCATACGTCGGTCGACACGGTTTCGCTGTAGGCCGCTTGAAAGACCAACAGCGCGGTGCCCGACACGAACGTGTTGCCGACGCCGATCGCGACGAGGCGCCAACGCACCGGCACCAAGGTGCGACCTTCGGCGAAGCGACCGAAGTAGCGGCCGAACAGATCCTGCAGGTAGAGGAAGGCCTGGATCAGCACGTTGACGATCAAGATCAACGTGACGCCGCACGCCACCCACAGCGACAGCGGACCGTGCGGCGCGCCCGACCGTTGCGACTCGACACCGACCAATACCACCGCCCCGATCACGAACGCGACGACTGCCACGACGCCCTCGATCGCCAGGCGTCGCAGCCATGCGAAATCGGTCGGCCGGCCCTCGGACAGGGCGCGAATCTGGCGAATCAACCGGCGCCGCAGCCACAGCGTGATCGCCGTCGTCGCCACTACGCAGAAGGTGATCGACATCCACGGTATGCCGGCGAAATTCACGTGCGCCGCGGGCAGAGAGGCGACCTTCAGAAACGCGACGGCGCATGCGGTCGGCACGAGCAGCGCGAGCGGCACCGCGATCGTGAATCGGTGCAGGAGCTCGCGGTCGTTGACGGCGTCGAGGGAAGCGTGCGATGCGATAGCCACGCGCGAAGTGTAATCGAATATCCCGATGGCGCCGCGCTCGGCTCGAGAATCCCGCCGCCGATTTGCCCGCCGCCGTCGATTCCGCGACCATGGTCCGCATCGCGTGAAGCCTCCTGGAGATGCGCCGTGTCCGAACTCACCCGGCAGCTGATCGAGTCGTTGCAGAGCCTCGATACGCCGACCGTCTGCAATGCGCTCGAAGTGGTTGCGCCGCAACGGCGCGGTTGGGGTTACACCGTCGAACCGCTGGTGTGCGTGCGGCCGAATCTGCCGCCGATCGTCGCGGTTGCTCGCACCGCGACCATCCGCGCCATGCACCCCGGCGACCTCGACGGCGCCGCGGCGCGCGCGCTGAACGACGCGTACTACGACTACATCGACGCCGGCGCGAAACCGAGCGTCGTCGTCATCCAGGATCTCGATGCACCCTCGCGCGGTTACGGCGCGTTCTGGGGCGAGGTCAACACGCACGTGCACCGGGGCTTGGGCTGCACCGGCGTCATCACGGACGGCAGCGTGCGCGATCTACCCGGTTGCGCCGAGGGTTTCCAGTTGCTCGCCGACCGCGTCGGACCATCGCACGCGTTCGTGCACGTCGTCGATTTCGGCAAACCGGTGACGGTTGCCGGCATGCGCGTGCGCGACGGCGACTTGATCCACGCCGATCAGCACGGTGCCGCCGTCATTCCGTGGAACGTCGCCGACAAGGTGCTCGCCGCGGCGCACGCGATCGCGCGCCGCGAGAAGGTGATCATCGATGCGTCGAAAGAGCCCGGCTTCGACTCGAAGCGCCTGCGCAAGGCGTGGGGCGACGCCGCCGAGATCCACTGACGGATCGTCAAAGGCGCGCGAGCGCCAGCCGTAGCGTCTGCGGCACCAGTTCCTTCATCCACGGGTGCAGGCGGACTACCGATGCACGTTGTGCCCGGTACCGCGCCGCCATGTCGAGGAAGCACAACGGCGCCGCGAGTGCGAGCGCCCGCCGCAGCACGGGCGGCGCCACGATCGCTTCGAACGCGCGCAGATAGGCGCGCTCGACGCGTTCGACGTTCGCCGCCGACGCGATGCCCGCGTTGCCGAGCCCGACGATCAGCGGCGCGAGGCTCAGGAACGGCTGCGCGATCGCCGCGTCTTCCCAATCGATCACCGCGCTCGAGCCGCCGTCGACAAAGACGTTGCCCGGCCATAGATCGCCATGTTCGAGCGAATCCGGCACGCCGCTCGCAGCAAGCTCCGCGCAGCGCGCATCGAGCTTCGCCGCCGCTGCGCGGAACTGCGCGATTTCCGTCGAATCGAGCCCAGCACCGTTCGCACGCAGCAGGTCTTCGTCGGCTGCCAGTGCGGCGACCGCCGACGGCAACGCGGCGAGCGCGCGCTGCGGCACGCCGATGCGGCGCAGTGCGGCGACGCGCCCGATACAGTCGACCTGCAAGCGGCCGTAGCGCTCCGCCGCGGTGCACCACGCGTCGATGTCGCCGAGCGACTCGAGATTGCGCCCCGTACACGTCTCGAGCAGCAACCAGCGCCGCCGCGACTCGGCGCCGACGAGCGACGCGACCGCGTCGGGGAACGCGTTCGCCAACCAGCGCGTGACCGCGAACTCCGGGCCCTCCGGCGGCAGGGCTTTGAAGTACGCCGTCGTCGCACCGACGTGCACGCGCAACACGCACGACGAGGCCCAATTGCGCAGCTGACGGATCGCCACGGGGGCGCCGCGGTCGCACACGGTCCGTTCGATCCACGCGCACGCCCGCGCATGCCACCCGGGCCGCGACCACGGCAGCACGCTCGCCGTGGCCCGCGGTTCGCGCCACGCTGCGACCGCGGCGCGATCCGCCGCGTCGATCGCGGAGTCGGGCGTCATCCGTCGCCAGTCGAGCGAGCCGTTCGCCGGATCGCCGTGCACCTCGAGTTCATGCGCGCGCTCGACCACCCCGTCGCGCGCGTCGCCGTGCAGCAAGCTGCGCAGCACGGTCGTACCCAAGCCGTAGCGCATTTCGACTGCCGCGTTCAGGTGATCGACGTCGGCCGTGTGCCGATCGTCCGTATCGACGCGCGGCAGTGCGCCGAAACGATCGACCGCGATCACGCCCGCGCGCGACGGAT
>DASRZO010000480.1:0-3296 GCA_035686405.1 Pseudomonadales bacterium
GGCGCAGCCGAATCTCGTCGAGCTCCAACCGAACGGCGAAGGGGCGCCCGTCGCGGCGGTGTTGCAGCCGACGAAGACCGGGCTCGTATTCACGCTCGACCGCGAAACCGGCGCGCCGTTGTATCCGGTCGAAGAGCGCAAGGTGCCGACGGACGGCGCGCCCGGCGAATGGCTGTCGCCGACGCAACCCTTTCCGGTGAAGCCGCCGCCGTTGGTGCCGCAGAAAATCACGCCGGACGACGCGTGGGGCTTCACGTTCCTCGACCGCGACGCGTGCCGCAAGGAAATCGCGTCGCATCGCTCCGAGGGTTTGTATACGCCGCCGAGCGTGCAGGGCACGATCTTGTATCCGTTCACCGGCGGCGGCGTGAATTGGGGTAGCGCTGCGTGGGACCCGCAGCGGCAGTGGTTGATCGTGAATACCGATCGAATCATGCACGTCATCACGTTGATCCCTGCCAACGACGTTGAGAAGGCGCAGAAAGCCGAGCCGAACAAAGAGATTTCCCCGCAGACGGGTACGCCGTTCGGCATGAAGCGCGACATCCTGACGTCGCCGATCGGCGTGCCGTGCAATCCCCCGCCGTGGGGCGCGCTGACCGCGGTCGACATGAAGCACGGGACGATCGTGTGGGAAGTACCGCTCGGCAGCGTGCTGTCGTGGCACGTGGGTCTGCCTGGCATCGGCGGGCCGATGATCACGTCGAGCGGACTCGTGTTCATCAGCGCGGTGATGGACCGCTATCTGCGCGCGTTCGACATCGAGACCGGAAACGAACTGTGGAAAGCGCGGCTGCCGGCCGGGGGACAAGCGACGCCGATGAGCTACGTTCGCAATGGCAGGCAGTACGTCGTCATCGCGGCCGGCGGACACTCGACGTTGGGCAGCAAGCTCGGCGACAGCATCGTCGCGTACGCGCTGCCCGCGGCGGGCGGCGACGTAGCGCGTTAACGCACGGCGGCGCGCTCAAGTACCTCCGGCGCTTCGCGGCGCGACAGCGGCGACAACACCAGCAGCTCGCCGGCGAGATGGCTCGCGATCTCGCGACGAAATCCCGTCATGCGGCGATACACGACAAGGCTTCGCGCAACGGCAACGCCGATGGCGTGCGATCGATGCGATGCCGCGATACGCGTGCGAGCGCGATTGCGGCGTATCGTTCATGTAAGCTAACTGCGCTTTCGCGTGTTCGGGATCGAACGGCTGCTTTCGGCGTGTGCTGCGGCGCGCGGGTGATCGAAGTCGTTGGGGGTTTGTTCATGTCTCGCATCCGTCGGCTCCGCATCGTGCCGTGGTTCTCGGTGATGCTGCTGTTTGTTGCCGCGCTCGCCGATGCGGCGACGTTGGCCGAGCGCGCGCATGCCGCGATGTTACGTGTCGACGTGCGTCCGGAGCAGGAAGAGCAGTTCGAAAAGATCATGAACGACTACTACGAGCGCGGCACCGCGATGATTCGCCGGGAAGCCAACACGTCGCCCGAAGAGGTCGATCAGCGCGTACCGCGGTTGATGCGGATCATCGCCAAGGACACGACGGCGAAGATGCAGAAGATTCTGGACCCGAAGCAGTTGGAGGCGTTTCAGTACGCGCTCGATCTGGAGAATCGCCGCTTCATGGAGAGCGCGGGCGCGAAGGAACCCTGACGCGCCTCGCTGGCGCGCGTGCGACTCGGTGACCGACGAGCGACCGATTCCAGGCCATCGAATGCGCCGAGCTACTGCCCGAAATGGCTCGCGGTGCGCAAGAACTCGATCTCCTCCGCGGTCGACACGCGGCCGAGCGCCGCGTTGCGGTGCGGGAACCGACCGAACCGCAGCACGATGTCGCGGTGACGAATCGCGAAGTCGAGCGTGTGCTGGGCGTCGCCGCGATGAGCCGGGGGCGCCTCGTCGGCGAGCAGCGACATGAGTCCCACTGACGTGTGCTGATCGATCCGCGATTCCGAATGCTCGAACGGAAGGTAGAAGAACGACCTTTCATCGTGGCCGAGCGTTCGATCGTGCCCGAGGCCAACGCCGTCCTTTGCACACGCGAGCGCGAGCGCATCGGTCGCGAACGCGCGCGCAGAGCCTCTGTGAATCTGTCGGGAAAATTGGTCGGTGACGATGATGAACGCAAGCCGACCGCGCGGCGCCGCCGCCCAGTGCGCGAGATCGCCGTTCGTCGCGGCGTCGAGCAACATCGCGAACTCGCGCGCGCACAGCGCGTCGAAATCTGCCCCGCCATCGAACCAACGCTGCCGCGTGACGGTGTCGGCAAACCCGTCGATCAGTGTCCCGAACCAAAATGCGAGTACGCGCTCGATTTCAGGGTCGTCCACGGTGCTGTTCGGATTGTCTCGGGTCATGAGCTAAGCAAGAATGCACGCCGCACCGCATCGACGGAAATTGTGGAAGCGTACAGGACGGCGTTCAAGCAAGGCTGGGAACGGCTGACGAGCCGCTTCGTGGACATGCTCGCCGCATGGGGCGTCACGCCGAACCAGGTGTCGGTCGCCGGCTTACTCATTTCGATCGCTTCGGCGCCATTGCTGGCCTACGGCTGGCTGTCGGTCGGTGGATGGGTGCTGACGGTCGGCAGCGTCAGCGACAGCATCGACGGCGCGTTGGCGCGGCGCACCGGCAAGTTCAGCGAGGTCGGTGCCTTTCTCGACTCGACGTTCGACCGGATCGGCGAAGGCGTCGCGCTCGCCGGCGTCGCGATCTTCCTTGCGCGCGAAGGCAACGATCTGGCCGTCGGCGCCATCGTGCTCGGACTACTCGGCGGCAGCGTCACGAGCTACGTACGCGCCCGCGCGGAGTCGTTGGGGATCGAATGTACCGTCGGCTGGTTCGCCCGGACCGAACGCATGCTGCTGACGTGCACGCTGTTGATCTTTCATTTACCCGCATTGATGGCCTACCTACTGGCGATCGCGACGTGCGTTACCGCATGGCAACGGATATGGCACGTGCACGCCGCGCTCGGCGATTCGGCGCGCTCGAAGTCGGTTTGAGTCCGGCCCGGTTAGGCTCGTGGTCCCCAATCAACTGCCCATGATCGGAGATGGCCGAGACGCGGCGCGCTGCTGAATCGACGACGTTGCTCCGGGCGTGGCCGAGGTGACGTGTTCGTGTGCACTTCAAAGCCGTGGTTCGAGGAGTGGCCGAGGCACGGCGTTCCGCTGTGCACTTCAATGCCGTTGATCGGTGTGTCCAAAACACAGTTCGGTTGAAGCAATGCCGTTGTTCGGCAGTGTCCGAGAAACGGGGCGCTCAGCGGTGCGCCTCAACGCCGTTGTTCGGGAAATCGCCGA